>SKPJ01000563.1 GCA_007119595.1 Myxococcales bacterium | reverse complement strand
TTTCATACATGTCGACGTCGCTTCGGTCGACCAGTGCGTCGAGCTCCCGGTCCGTGACCTCGACCCCGGCGGGCAGTGCCGCTCGGGCGACCACCATGCCGAGTCGATCGTTCGTGCTATTTTTTAGATCGAGCTCCACCGAGACCTCGTCGCCCATTCGGGCATTGGGACTGTTGGAGAGCCTCATCTCGACGTCGATCGGTGTGGAGCCACCGGCGTCGAACTCCTCGACCCGCCAGTCCAACTCGATGTCGTATTCCAGGGGAATCTCGGAGTTGATGGCGATCTCCTCGGTCGCCTCCGTGAGGTGCTCACCAATGGAGCCCAGGCGCACCGGTTCGTGTTCCTCGGTGTTGACGTAGACCTCGCTGATCGTCTCTCCATCGACGCTCAAATGGACCGTTCCGTCCGTGGCGTCGAGTCGCTCTCGCTCGTAGGCGATCCGGGCCTCCAGCGCCATCACCGTGGCCTGGGTCGAACCCCACCAACTGCGGGCCGTCTTCTGATTCCCCATCCAGTCGATGGCTTTGGTGATTGCCGAGGGCGGTCCGCCGCCCTCAATGAGCGCCAGAGTGGCGAGGCCGGTGACCTCGACGTCGAAGCTGCGCCCGTATCCCCAGGTCCAGCTCTGCCCGCCAGGTGGTGACCAGGCTCCGTTTTCCTCCTGTCGGTCCATCAACCGCTCCAATCCCCGGTCGACCACATCGCTGTCGTAGTCCGCGTAGGCCAGTGCGGCCGTGGCCAGGGCAATCTCGTAGATATCATCGCCTTCGGTGGCCACCTTCGCCGCGTCCCGAAGCTGGACCTCGAATCCCTCGGTTTCACCGACTCGGGCCAATCCAAAGAGCACCAACAATTCCGCCGGGGTTCGGTCGTCGACCGAGATTCGCTGCCATGCTGCGCGATTGCCCCTATCCCAGGAGCCGTCCGATGCCTGCAGTGAGCGCAAAAAGGAGAGGGTTCGATCCAGGATGCCGTCGTCGAAATTGGAAACGATATCCTTCATCGCCGTAAATTGAATCAATCCCCACGAAGACAGCGCGGCTTGGGCCGGCGGCCTGCCGAACCACTCAAACCCACCGGTGCCGGAGATCTCATATCCGCTCAAGATGGCGTAGCCACGCTCGATATGGTCTCGCAGTTTGCGTTCGGTGGCGGGATCGAGTTGATCGGCTTCGTCGAGATAACGCCAGACCAACAGATTGGGGTGGTTGCTGCCGCTGGCCTGCTCGAAACAGCCCGTCGGTCTGCGGGCCATGCTATCGATGCCCTGCAATGCTTCGGCGATCGGACTGGGGTATGCGACGAATTCGGCCTTGGCTCCGGCATTCGTCATGCCCGCAAGCGAAATATCGTGTTGCATCAACCCCGGAAGTTGACCGGAGAGCAACACCGTTCGGTCATAGCCCCGTGGCTCGATCTCAAATGTGCGCTCCGCGCGGTCGATGAATCCGCCACCACGTACGCTGGCGAAGATCGAGCCCTCGCCACGTGCGTCTTCTACAGTGACGGGCACAAATGCGGTGGCTGTGCCATTGGGCGGTACCTCGAGTTCGAATTCGGCCTCCGAGGCGTCGACGGACACCGGCCCCTGTGCACCGACTTCCACATCGGCATTCAAGGGCTCGTCATTGGAGTTTCGCAATGTCACGGGCAACATCAATAGGTCGCCGCCGCTGATGACTTCCGGCATTCTTAGGGCGACGCTCAATGGAACCTCGATGCGCACGACGTCATCTCCGGTTCCGACCCATCCGCCGGCGGCGATGCCATCGAGGGAAACCCGGTAAGCTCCGATGGCCTCGGGAAGCTCGAAGGAATGGGTGACCCGTCCGTCGCTACCGGTTTTCAGCTCCGGCTCCCAGGCGGAAAATGCGCCGGCGTCATCGTCGCGGGCCCACATCGGTCTGGAGGCGCCCGATGCTTCGCCGTCCGATTCCTCCGGTGCTTCCGCCGCCACTTCTTCGTCAGCGCTATCAAAGGCGTCGAAGAGTTGGTCGTCCATCGGTGCCGCTTCTTCTGCCGGTGCCGGTGCGGGGCGGGCCGCTGGTTCCGGTGCCGCCCCTCTGCCCATGCCGGCACCAGCACCGCCAGTGGCTGCGCCGTCAGCATCGGCACCTAAAAACCCGAGGATTTCCGTGTCATCATCTGGGCCGAGGTCGATCTGGGGACGTCCTCGCTGAACTCTTCTGCGCCGCGGCCTGGGGATGATATTTTCGATTTTGGTCTCCCCGCCGTCGACGAAAAAGGAGTCCAATTGGTCCTCGTCTCGCCACCCCTGCACACCGGTCAATAGGTCGAGCCCGGCTGCGGCGTCCGGCTCGTAGAGGTCGAAGTATTCATCGGCTTCCTCAACATCGCCCCAGAAATGGAGATCGTCGGACGCCAACAACATTTGCGCCGGTAGCGACGGGATGTCGTGATGGGCCCGGGCGTGAAGTCTGTCGTCGACGATGGCCTTGGCCAGCTCCGCCATAACCGGATCGCCGTCGGGAGTAAGGGCCTCGATCTCCATCTGGACCGTCTGTCCCGGGTGATATACCTCGCGGTCGAAGTCGAGGTTGAGTTTCATCTGAGCTCGTCGCCCCCGAAAGGTGACTCGCTCCGCCGTGGGTGCCGGATTATTTTTGTCGTATTCCGCGGTGAAGACGGAGACTCGCACCGTTCCCGCCGGGCGTGGCCAGCGCTCGCCCTCGTCGGGTTTTAAATAAGCGACCGCTGATTCTTCGGGGCCGGCGGTCATGGCCGCCACATCGACGACTTCGTCACCCATAATGGCGGCGATTCCGACCAATACGTCGTCTGCACAGGCCACGTTGGCTCGAACCGCATCGTGGATGGAGTCGAAATCGTCGTAAACCCGCAGGACGCATCCGTCAGCTCGGGCGGCGGGTACCCGGAATGTTCCCACCGCGTCGGCGGGACTACTCAATTCGATCCGGTAGTTCTGGTCCTCCTCGGGGGTCAACTCAAAGCGGCCTCGTCCTCGATATTCGGTCTCGAATTCGGCGGCGATTCGACCCGTGGAATCGAAGACGATGCCCTCGACGTCCACCGGCTCATCGGAGAGGTCTGTGGCCTCGAAGTAGATCCGCGAGGTCAGCCCGTTGACCAGATGCCCGCCTTCGGGATGGAGCGACAATCGGATCTCGTCGAGAGCCAGAGGGACCGGAAAGATCTCCGTCTCGATAAGCCCCTCCTCCTCGATGGTCACCACCAGCGTCGCGTCGTCCTCGGCGATGCTATCCGGCAAGGTCAGTGACAGCTCGGCCTGGCCGGCGCTGTTGAGCACGGCCGAATCGGCCTGCACGTGGGTTCCCATCACCTGAAGATGGGCTTCGATCTCCAATCCCGCCGGAGCTGCGCCGGTGTCGCGAAGAATTTCTATCGATGCCTCCACATCTTCACCGGGGCGATAGGCGGACTTTGAAAAGTCCAGTTGTTGGCGAAAACGGGGGGGTTCGAAATGGGAGACCAACACGGGGCGCTCGTATTCTTCGTCGCCATCCTCGATCTGGAGTGTCCACTCCCCGCCGCGGGCGTCGTCGTCGAGCTCGAAGGCGCCACTGGCCATCGCAGCACTCAACTCCATCTCCTCTTCTTCGACCACGTTCTCTCTCGGTCCCAGTAATTTGACCGTCACTTCATCTCCATCTCCTTTGGGCGAAAAATTTCCCGCCGAAAGATGCCAGCTTCGCCAGTGAATCGTCTGGCCCGGCCGGTACATCGGCCGGTCGACGGTCATATGCAACATACGCCGCGGGTTGTCGTTGTAGTGCTCGTCGAAGAGTTGGACGAAATCGACGAATTGACCGGATTGGATCCGCGTCGTCTCATCCGGAGCTTGCTCCGACTCCGTCGGTTCCGTCTTCACCGGCTCCTCGGCAATTTCGATCTCCGTCGCCGGGTCGTCGTATTTCACATCCGGCTGCTCGACTTCCGTGTCGACATCGATTTCTTCGTCGCTCGCAAAGGGGCCAAGCCCCGCTCTCCCGCTAAAAAAGAGAAGCACCAGCACCAAAAAGATCAGGCTGGGGGCGATCAAACCCCGCACGAATTTATCGCTCTCATCACTTGAGTCGTGGGTACTCATTTCACTCTCCATAGTGGTCGCAGAATTCACCAGTAGACGGGTGGCTCTGGTATCAACGGGAAAACATTTGTTTTGGATCTAAAATAGTGTGCGTCATCAGTTCAATCTTGTCACCTGTCACTCCGTACTCGTGTTGTGAAACGCGATCGCTTGCCGACAAAGTGCTACACGGCGATGCGTTGGAGTGTTCTCGTTTCTTTGTGACATTCCCGGGTTTACGCCCTCATCCGCGGTTGGTAAAAGTCGCCTCCGAGCGATAAGTCGACCACCTCACACCGCGAGCACCTCATGGCCCGAGCTTCCGAGAAAGATATTCTCCGCGTCGGACGCGACATCTTCGACCGAATGAAGGGGGAGACCCCGTCGATCTTCCGCAAGGATTGGTGGAGCGGAAAGATGATGGATTGGTCGATGAAGGACGAGGACTTCAAAGTCGAGATGTTTCGCTTCGTCGACGTCTTCCCCACGCTTCGCGATCATGTACAGTTGGCGGAGCATATCCAGGAGTATTTTTGTCGCCCGGAGCAGGACTTTCCGGCCAGCTTTCAGTGGGGGCTGTCGAAGGTCAAACCGGATAGCTGGATCGCCAAAAAAGCGTCGGGGCAGATAAAAAAACAAGTGGTGGGGATGGCGGAGCGCTTCATCGCCGGCACGTCCGCCACCGAGGCCATCGACACATTGGAGAAGATGTGGGTCGATGACGAGATCGCCTTTACCCTCGATCTATTGGGCGAGGCCACCGTCAGTGAGAGTGAAGCCGAGACCTATCTGGCGCGCTATACCGAGATTTTGGAAACTCTCTGCGCGGAGACGAAGTCCTGGCCGGAGCAGCCGGAGTTGGAGCGGACCTCGTCAGGGAGAGTTCCGCGGGTCAATCTGTCGGTGAAAATTTCATCTCTATATAGCCAGCTCGATCCCATCGACCCCCAGGGGAGTGTGGAGGCTGTCAAAGAGCGGCTGCGGCCGCTCTTTCGCATGGCCCGCGACCGCGGAGCCTTTATCAATCTCGACGTGGAACAGGTTCGATATAAAGATCTGACCTATCGGGTCTTTAAGAGCCTTCTCAGCGAAGACGAATTCGTCGATTTCGAGCACGCCGGCATTGTCGCCCAGGCCTATCTTCGAGACTGCGAGGACGATCTAAAATCGCTCATAAAGTGGGCCAAAAAGCGCAAAACGCCGGTCACCGTGCGCCTCGTCAAAGGTGCGTATTGGGATTACGAGACCATCCACGCCGAACAGGAGGGATGGCCGATTCCGGTCTATACCCAGAAATGGGCCACCGATCAGAGCTTTGAGCGATGCACCGAATTACTTCTCGACAAACACAAATACGTCCGGGCTGCCATCGCATCCCACAACGTGCGTAGCATCGCCCACGCCATGGTCTACGCCGACGCAAAGCGGCTCGATAAGAGCGATATCGAATTTCAAATGCTCTACGGGATGGCGGAGCCCATGAAGGCCGCCGTACGTCAGTGTGGCTACCGACTGCGGGACTACGTGCCCATCGGCGAGATGATTCCCGGCATGGCCTATCTCGTGCGGAGGCTATTGGAGAATACCTCCAATGAGAGCTGGCTGCGCATGAGCTTCGTCGAGGGCGAAAGCCTCGACCAATTGTTGGCAGCGCCCAAGCCTCCACCGGGGGCACCGCCGGAGTCGGCGAAGCCAAAACACGGTGCGGTCACGGAGCACGGCTTTAAAAACGAAGCCCTTCGCGATTTCTCACAGCCCGAACCGCGCCGGGCGATGCAAGAAGCCATCGAGAATGTACAAGGCCAACTCGGCCGCAACTACGCAGCTGTCATCGACGGCAAGAGAGTTTCGACCGACGATGTGCTGACGAGCTGTAATCCAGCGCGTCCGGACCAGGTCGTCGGACGCGTCGCGTGCGCTGGATTGGAAGAAGCTCAGTCGGCGTTGCAGGCGGCAAAAAGAGCACAGCCGGCGTGGCGCCACACATCGGCCCGAGATCGGGCGCAACACTTGCTCAAAGTGGCTCAACTGATGCGGGAGCGCCGCGACGAATTGTCGGCCTGGCTTGTCTGGGAGGTCGGTAAAATTCGACGTGAAGCCGACGCCGATGTCTGCGAGGCCATCGACTTCTGCGAGTATTATGCCCGCGAGATGGTCCAGCTCGGCAAGGGCCACAGGTTGGGCCATTTGCCCGGTGAGCTCAATATGCTGAGCTATGAGCCGCGCGGAGTGGCTGCAGTCATTGCTCCGTGGAATTTCCCACTCGCAATCTTGACCGGCATGACCATGGCCGCCGCCGTCACCGGCAATTCGGTGATCGTAAAGCCCGCCGAGCAATCGCC
This sequence comes from Myxococcales bacterium, assembly GCA_007119595.1. GTDB lineage: Bacteria > Myxococcota_A > Bradymonadia > Bradymonadales > Bradymonadaceae > SLJM01. The sequence continues at coordinate 958 of SKPJ01000563.1, read as the reverse complement.
GGTGATCGCCGCCAAATTGATGGAGCTGTGCCGGGAGGCTGGATTTCCCAACGGTGTCATCAACTTCTTGCCGGGCCGCGGCGAGGTGGTCGGCCAGGCCCTGGTGGAGAGTCCCGACGTCGACGTCGTCGCCTTTACGGGCTCGATGCAGGTGGGATTGGACATCATTCGCCGCGCCGGCGATACCCAAACGAGCCAGCGAAACGTCAAAAAGGTGGTCTGCGAGATGGGCGGTAAAAACGCCATCGTCGTCGACGCCGACGCCGATCTCGACGAGGCGGTCCAGGGCGTGGTGCATTCCGCATTCGGGTTTCAGGGTCAGAAGTGCTCGGCATGTAGCCGAGTTGTGGTTCACCAGTCCTGTTACGATGAGTTCAAAGAGCGTCTGGTGGAGGCCACCCGCAGCATCGTCATCGGACCCCCCACCGATCCGGGCACCAAGGTGGGACCCGTCATCGATGATGAGGCCCGCGACAAGATCGAGAGCTATATCGAACTCGGCAAAAAAGAAGGTACGCTCCTGATCGAGCGCCAGGTCGACGACCACGGCTATTATGTGGGCCCCACCGTATTCGAGGATATCGACACCGGTGACCGGCTGGCCCAGGAGGAGATCTTCGGCCCCGTCCTGGCCATCATGAAGGCGGAGTCCTTCGAGCAGGCCATCGACATCGCCAATTCCACCCGCTTTGCCCTCACCGGCGGAATCTACAGTCGAAGCCCCTACAATATCGAAAAAGCACGAAAGTACTTCGACGTCGGAAACCTCTACATCAACCGCGGAATCACCGGTGCTCTGGTGTACCGAAACCCCTTCGGCGGTTTTCAACTCTCCGGTGTGGGAAGCAAGGCCGGCGGCCCCGGTTATCTGGAACAATTTATGGTTCCCCGCACGATCGTCGAAAATACCATCTGACGCGGCTTCGCCCCCGAGGACTGAGGGGGATGGTGGCCGACG
>SKPJ01000376.1 GCA_007119595.1 Myxococcales bacterium | reverse complement strand
TCGCTCTTTGGAGACATCGAAATCGGCCCCCAGATCTTTGAGGTAACGCGGTTCGACGGCGACCATTCGCTCATTCCAGATCTGCACCCTTCGCTCGTCGGGAAGTGTCTCTACGAAATCCTGTGCGAGCGCCGCGAAGCGCTGTCGAAATCGCCGCTCCGCAACCTCGTCGTCAGGGCGGTCGGCGTCGCTTTCCATGAGATCGAGGGTCGTCGTAGCCTCATCGTCACCGTAGTGAGGGGCGTCGAGTTCGACGACGCCACCGCTGCCCATCAGGGTTCCGACGCGTACGACCTCTTCGGGATCGACATCGAGGTATTCTGCGACGTTGTCGGCCGTGGGCTCCATCCCCTGTGCGGTGACGGCACGCCGGGCTTTCTTGAGATTGAAGAACAACTTGCGGCTATCCCTCGATGCGCCGAGCCGGACGGGCTGGCTCATATTGAGTAGATGGTTGAGAATCATGGCGCGGATCCAAAATTGCGCGTATCCCACAAAGGATGTCCCCTGCTCCGGGTCAAAGCGCACCAGGGCCTCGCTCAAACCGAGGTTTCCCTCCTGAATCAGCTCCATGAGGTCCTGCTGAGAGTGATGGAAGTCGCGGGCGACGCTGATGACATAGCGCAGATTGGTCCAGATCAGGGTCTTGCCCGCTTCCACGTCATTGTCGTCCACAAATGCACGAGCCAGTTCGTCCTGGCGGTGGCGCGGAAGCACCTCTACACGGCGAATCTGGTTCATATAAGTGGTCAGCGAATCCTCACTGAGGATGGCGGCCCCCCGACTCTCACCTCGCATCTTGGCGAGCGGATGAAGCGCTTGTGCCGCACTGGAAGGACGGGGGCGCGGCGTTGTGGATACGGCGATGGGAGCGGCCATAATTGACTCCTAAATGGCTTGGTAAAGCAGACATCAATCGACGCCTTAGTCAGCGGCAATTGCTGACCGTGGCTTGTGTCACTTACTCAGCAAGCCCTGTGCCAGCACCCAAAACCCATCGCATTTACATCGCCCCATTTCGTGGTTTCACGCCGGTATACCGTCAGTTGAGGACAGATCAAAAAAGTTTGATCGTCGGCACTTTAGAAGGGATACATGTAGAAATACCAATGGTGAGAAAGTAGTTATCCCCGATGCGAAGCGCATATTATGCGCCATATCGGCCTACAGTGCACATTTTGCACCCCTCCCGTTGGTTGGTCCTATTTTTCATCCTATCCACCGAGATGAAACACCGGTGCGAAGATCGAAACGAGACGCGGATAGCCCGCTCCATGACGTTGAAACGACAACCATCAACAGCACCCATACCCGTCGTTTGCAACCAGTGCGTGGAGTCAATCGCCTCTCCACAATTCATCGCATCGCAAAAAAAGTGGCATTACATTTGCTTGTATTTCTCTGGACACCAATATGGAAAGGGCTTTTCGAATCCGATCGAAGCTGCACGCGCGGAGCAACGATGAATCTGTTCGACGAAATCAAATCCTATGTCGGCTTTACCGAAGCCGACGCACAGCGACTGCAACAGCTTCGCCCCGTCGTCGAACCCTACTTCGAATCCGTGGTAGAGGGATTTTACGACCGGCTGATGGCCAATCCGAGAGCCCGGGGCGTCTTCGTGGGTCCCGAGCAGATCGCGCGACTTCGGCAGACACTTCTTCAATGGCTTCGGGAAGTCTTTAGCGGCCCCTACGATCAGGCATATTTCAAGCGCCGCGATCGGATTGGGCGCGTCCATGTAGAGGTGGGATTGTTGCCCCAGTTCATGTTCGGAGCCATGAACCTGATTCGAAATCAGATCGTCGAGATCTTGCTCGGCGACGAGCGCCATCGCCTCCAAGAGGTTTTCGACGGTCAAGACGGCACCCCGGAGAGACTCGCCACGGCCAGTGTGGACCGGATCCTCGACATCGAGTTGACGCTTATGGTCCAGTCCTACTGGGACGAGATGATGAAACAAAAATTGGAGATACCGGCGGCCCTGGCCACCGGGTTGGCCCACGAAGTGCGAAACCCGCTCAACTCCATCGGCTTGCAGATGACCCTTTTGGAGCGAAAACTCCGGGGAGCCCAGGTCGACAGCGACGTCTACGAACCGGTGCTGGAAGCCGTACAGACCGAATTACGACGCATCAAAGAGATGAATACGGAGATCTTGGATTTCGCCAAACCGGTCGCCGTGGAGCGAACGCCCGTCGACCTGCTGGACTTTTTTGAGGAGTTACGCCGCTCTCACAAGCTGACACTGGATGCGGGAGGCGTCGAAATGGAGATCGAGACCAACGGAGATGTGGTCTTTGACTGCGATCGAAATCGGATGACTCAGGTCTTCGTCAACCTACTGACCAACGCCGTGGAAGCCCTGGAGAACGGCGGCACAATTCGAGTCGTGGTAGAGCAAAAGGAAGGCGGCGTAGTCGTCGAATTTTCCGACGACGGCGAGGGAATGCCACCGACGATGAAGTATCAGATCTTCGACCTATTCCACACCACCAAGGCAGCGGGAACGGGCATTGGATTGGCCATCGCCCGCAAGATCGTCGAGGCCCACGATGGCTCCATCGACGTCCTAAGCCGCCCCGGAGAGGGAGCGACCTTTACGGTATATCTGCCGGATCCCATCGAATAGCCGGGCCCCTACTCGTCATCGTCGAAGAGAACTCGCACCGCCGGGGTCTCGAGATCGTCGAATTGACCGGATCGCACAGCCCAGATGAAGGTGGCAACCGCTGCCGCGGCAAAGAATAAAGCCAGGGGAACCAAAAGATATAAGACCGTCATCAGCTCACCCTTTGTTCGATGAACGAAGCATTGTGTGCCGACTCCTGATGAGCGCCGGCGTGTTGTCCGAACGCATCTTGTTCTGCTGAAGCCCGGTCGGCACCAAAGGAATTCTGAAGCAGCGAGGAGGCCACCACTGCCAGGGAACTAATGGGCATCAAGATCGCAGCCAGCAAGGGTGTGATAAAGCCCAGGGCAGCGAGTGAAATCCCGGCGAAATTGTAGATCCCCGATCCGGCTAGATTTCGATGCACCACGGCCATCGTGCGCTTGGCTCCGTCGAGAAGTTCGGCGATCGGTCGCACCCCGTCGGCGACGATGAAGATGTCGGCGGCGACGAGGCTGGCTTCGGTTCCTCCGTGGACGGCAATCCCCACATGGGCCGCCTGCAGTGCCGGAGCATCATTGACCCCGTCTCCGACCATGGCCACCACCGCCCCGGCGTTGCGTTCGCGCAAAGACTCGATATAGGCCAACTTATCCTCCGGTGTGGCGTCGCCGACGACGCGCTCATCGGGGATCACCAATTGTCGCCCCGTGGCGGCGACGACGCGCCGGTGATCGCCGGAGAGCAAATGCAGTCGAATGCCCTGCTTGCGCAGTGTTTCGAGGATCGAGAAAGCCTCCGGACGTAGTCGATCACCAATCGCCAACGCCGCCCGTACTCGTCCGTCAATGCTGACCCCCACCGGCGTCAATCCCCGTTCGGCGTGCAACCGTGCCCACTCATCGATCGGTTTCGGAAGGCCCTCAAACCAGGACAGGCGACCGACGGCCACAGATCTTCCGTCGACGATGCCGCGGATGCCGGCGCCGGGAATCTCCTCCACATCCTCCACGCGATCGATGTCCGATGCGCCACGCGCCGGGTCCACCGTTTCGTCGATCCACCTCACCACGGCTTCTGCGAAGGGATGGTTGGAGCGCTTTTCCAATTCGCGAACCCTGTAGATCGCTTCCAGGTCGCCCACCGTATCTACGACGGCACAACTCCCCTGTGTGAGGGTTCCCGTTTTGTCGAAGACCAGATCCGTAACCCCATCCAAGGCCTCGATGACCTCGTCGTTTTTGATGTGGATCCCGCGCCGGGCGGCCTGTCCGACGCCGACAGTGAGCGCCAAGGGCGTGGCCATTCCCAGTGCGCAGGGACAGGCAATAACCAACAGCGCGACCACATTCGCCACCACACGGGTGGGATCGATAAAACTCCAGGCCACTGCGGTCAGTACGGAGGCGACGAGCACCACCGTAATGAAGACGACACTGAGCCGGTCGGCCCGTTGGACGATCGGAGCTCGATGTATATTTCGGTCCTCCAACCACTCCATCAACCGCCCCACCCGGGTTTCATCACCCGTGGCCTCTACCTCGACCACAATGGGACTGGCGAGGTTTGTGGTGCCAGCCTCTACGTAGTCTCCGCAGTCGATGCTTTCGGGCAGACTCTCGCCGGTGAGTACGGCCCGGGAGATATCGGTTCTACCCGAGATGACACGTCCATCGGCCGGGACCACATCTCCGGCCAACACATGCAGCCGGTCACCGACTTCGACGGTATGAGCGGCCACGGTCTCCACCCTCTGTTCTGCTGTTTCAAATCCCACGACGCGGCGCGCCATGCGCGGCAATAGCGCCACCAGGCGGTCTGCGGCATCGGCGGCCAATCCATTTCCCCGAATCTGAAGATAACGAGCCGTCAAAAGTGCGGCGATCAAAATGACGATGGAGTCAAACCACACCTCGCCGCTTCCCGTGATCGTCGCCCATCCCGAATGGCCCCAGCCCACGAGAATCCCCACCGATACCGGGACATCCATCGACGGACGGCCGCTTTTAAAACTGGCGAGCGCCCGGCGAAAAAAGACCTCGCCACCGGCGACCAGCGATACGGCGCTCAGACCGAAAGTGGCCCATAAAACGGCCGTATAAAGCCCCCCATCTGCGATCGGATCGAGCCCGGCATAGAGGGCAATGGTCATCAACATCACATTGGCCGCTACGGCCCAGCAGATCCCGACGCGGATCAGCATCGACTGAGCATCTCGGGAGCGGCGGCCCATATTGTCCGTGCGCAACGGATGGGCCTCAAACCCGAATTGACCGAGCCACCGGGCGACCTCGGAGAGTTCGATAACGTCTGGATCCCAGCACACGGTCATCCGACCTCTGGCGAGCTCCAGGCGGGCGTCGACGACGCCGTCCAACAGCCGCGGCATCCGCTCTACGAGCCATACACAGCCCGCACAATGAACCCCCTCCAGATACAAAACGGCCCGCATCGTCCCGTCGGACTGAACGTCGGCGTGCTCGCCCAGGAATCCGGAGCTGTCAAAGATGCCGACATCGTCGGGATCGAGTACTTCTGTGTCCACCGGTCGCGGTTGAGCGGATTGCCAGCTCTGACGCAGGGAGTAAAAATCATCGAGCCCGGCCTCCTGCAATGTGTGATAGACCGCGCGGCAGCCCACACAACAAAAGACGGGCGAAGGGGACGTTTCGTCGCCGTGTTCTTCACCACCGCTGCCTCCCCCATCACCTCCGAAGACCGGATTTCCCGTAACGGGAAGTCCGCAGTGGGCGCAAGAATTTGCATTGGCTTCGGTCATGAGTGGGGAATTTCTCTGCGCAATACGGTGATAAAGAAGTCGTCACCGCGCTCTAGATTGATGTCCAGGTCCCACAGTCCCCGCAATTCGGCGGCGTCCTCGAAGATATAATGGCCAGGGGTCCCGCTCTTGGGGTGAACGTCGGAAATGGCCACCGGCTCGGCAAGCGATGGACGGTAAAACGCCAGCGACCCACTGGCTCCATCCACCGGCTCACCGCTGCGGTCGCGCAGGATCAATTCTCCGTACTCCCCACCGAGCCGCACATCGACCTGCCAGCCCAATTCAATGGACGCCTGACGGGCCTGGTAGATATCGTCGTAATTCGCCGATCTTTCGTAATAATCAGGGATCACCTGGGGGCCACCGTCGGACTGGGCAAAATACAGAATGGTGAAGCTGGCGATAATGGCGATCGACAATTGTGCGATGATAAAACCGGGCCAGAAGTGTTTTGCAGCGATCATGGGTTTGCTCCGTCGTCACTGATTATCAGTGGGCGTTGTCATGTGGGCCGAGCAGGCGTAGTTGAACCGTCTCCACCAGTTGATCGTGAATGCGAAATTCAAATTCTGCCACCGCCCCTCCCGGTGGCATCCGGTCCTCAGGTACGGTGATCCATGCCTCCATGCGTGTCAGCTCACCGGGCTGCAAAATGGGTTGCTCCGCTCCCACGATGCGAATCCGTGCACCCTCAGGAGCTGTAGGAGTCACCTCCAACGCCCCGGCCTCCGATGTCCGGTTGCGAAGCCGCAATGAAAGCCGGTTGGCTACCTGTTCGTCATTGGTGATATTGTAGGTGGTGCCGCGAACGCGCTGGACATCGATCTCCATCGGCGCACGCGTCGACACCAGTCCGACGAGCACGGTGCTCAGGATCAACAGCAATGCTCCATATAGATACAATCTGGGCCGTGAGACCTTGGTATCCCCACCACTGATGGCGCGTTCCGATGTGTATCGGATCAACCCCCGCGGTTTATCGATGGAGTCCATGATGTAGTCGCAGGCATCGACGCAGGCCGTACAGGAGACACACTCCATTTGAAGGCCATCGCGAATATCGATCCCGGTGGGACAGGTGCGAACACAGGCTCCGCAGTCGATGCAGTCACCGAATCTCACCTCACCATCGTCGAGGTCGAGCACATCGGTGTTTTTTCTGCGGTCGCGATAGGTAGCCCGTTGTTCACCGCGGCCTCGATCGTAGCTGACGATCAATGAGTCATCGTCCATCAGCACCGATTGAAGCCGGGCGTAGGGGCAGGTGATGGTGCACATCTGCTCGCGAAAATACGCGAAATCAAAGAAGATCAATCCCGTGGTGACTGCCATCATGGCGAAATAGGCCGGCGCCTCAGCAGGTGACTGCCCCATCCACTCCAGGAGATTTTCCCAACCCGCAAAATAGGCCACGAAGGTATGTGCAAGTGATACCGAAATAGCGGCGAAGATCAGCCATTTGAAGGATTTTCGCCACCCCTTATCGAAGGTCCATGGCCCCTGGTCACGGCGGCGGCGCTGAACTTCCTTACCCTCGATCATCCGCTCGATCGGTCGGTACACAAACTCCAAATAGATCGTCTGCGGACATCCCCAACCACACCAGATACGTCCGAAAAGCGCGGTGATAAAAAAGACCGCCATCAGCACGGTCAGCGCAAAGACCATCAACAGCACCGAATCCGTGGGATGAAGGGTGAGCCCGAAGAAGGTAAATTCGCGCCGGGCAAGATCCAGGAATATGGCCGGACGATTGCCGATCTCGATCCACGGGAGGGCCACGAAAATGGCGATCAGTACCCAACCGACGATCAGCCGCGCCCGCCAGAAACGACCGTGACTCGGCGTGGGATAGATCCACTTTCGGTTGCCCGCCAGATCGAGGGTCGAAAGGACGGCCTCCGGCGCATTGGGAATTGGATTTGCCATAATGAGTCAATGGTGCGTCAGGTGATTTCGCCTGGACCAACGAAAAACACCTCAAAGAGTATTGATAAAGGCGACCACAGCGGCCATCTCGTCGTCGCTCATCATCGAATCATGAGCGGGCATTCCGGCGCTGAGAACGCCGTCTCGCACTACGGCATATTGGCTCATCAGATCGGCGCCGTGTTCCCACTCATCATCGTCGAATGCGGATCCGATACCTCCTCCACCCTGGGCGCCGTGACAGGAGGCGCAGCGAGTTCTGTACACACTTTCTCCCGTCGCCAGAGCGTCGTCGTCATCGAGCAAATCGGCCAGGTATTCCTCATCGACCTCCACGGCATCTTCATCAGCCATCGCCGCCGCGTAGGCCGCTTGCTTTTCGGCAATCCGATCCTTTCCGCGTTCCAACTGGGCGTCGTAGTCGTCGATCCAGCCCATTCCGAGAGCGGCAATATAAAAGACCGACCAGGCGATGGTGGCGTAGAAGATCCACAGCCACCATCCGGGCATCGGATTGTCGTACTCCTTGATCCCGTCGTATTCGTGGCCTTCGATGACGACGTCGGGATATCGGCTCGATTCATCGGTGGGTTGATTGCTACTCATGCTTCACTCTCCTGGTTTCGATCCGATGCCAGATTGAGTTGTCCATCTTCCAGCGGAAGAACCTCCATCTCCTCGGCGCGCTCCTTTTTCATGAATAAAGCGCGAGCAATTATCAGGATGAAGACCACCACGAAGATGATCAGTCCAATTTCGGCAAATTGAGTAAATCCAGCGTCGGCTATGACGTCTCGTTCCATTGGAATGCCTCGATTCGTTGACTCACAAGCGGTGAAAGGTCGGCCGGGCCAAAACCCCGTCCAGGGTGATCATTCGACTTCGTTTTCAATATCCGTCCCCAGTCGCTGCATATAGGCGATCAGGGCGATGATATTTTTGGTCTCCAGCCCGGCAAATTGTGGTGCCTGTTCACCGAGCTCGCTGGCCACCTGTGCGGCCTGCTGGAGTGCGAGATCCTCGGCATATTCGATCTCCTCATCGGTGTAGGGTACGCCGAGGGTCTGCAGGGCCGACATCTTTCGGGCGGTCCGGCTCAGATCGAGTTCATCCTCAAATAGCCAGGGATAAGCGGGCATAATCGATCCCGGGGCCGTCGACGGCGGATCCAAAAAGTGCTGGGCATGCCAGGCGTGATTGTACTTTCCACCCACCCGGGCCAGGTCCGGACCAGTGCGCTTTGAGCCCCACAAAAAGGGATGTTCGTAGACGTCCTCTCCGGGCTTGGAGTAGTCGCCGTAGCGCTCGATTTCACTGACCATGGGGCGCACCATCTGGGAGTGGCATACGTGACAGCCCTCCTCGATGTAGATATCACGCCCCTCCAGCTCCAGCGGTGTATAGGGCTCAACGGACTCGATCTCGGGTACCGTCGATTTCATCGTGAACATGGGCACAATCTCGACGACCGAGCCGATCAAGATCGCGATCACGGTCAGGGTGGTAAAGACCAGTGGCCATCCCTCGAGCAACCGGTGCCAACCATCTTTGAGCTTGTCCTGCAGCGCGAATAACAGATCATCGTAACGCTGCTGGGCCGGCTCTTCCTCCGCCGTGTCGTCGCTTTCGACACTACCGTCGGTCTCGTCGGCGTAGTCATCGCGCCAGGTGGGAATGGGAACCAGGGCCACCGGATCCGAGAGGTCTCTCTCTTCTTGTTTGGCCTTGCGAATCGTCATGTACAGGTTGATGACCGCAAAAAATGTGGCCACCAGATAGAGGCTACCACCGACGAGACGGACCCAGTACATCGGCAAGATCGCGGTGACGGTCTCCATAAAGTCCGGATACATCAGGTTTCCGGCGTCATCGAAGGCCCGCCACATAAGCCCCTGGGTGATACCGGCGCTGTACATGGCGACGATGTATAAGAGGATGCCCACCGTGGCCAACCAGAAATGAGCGTTGGCCAGGGCCTTGCTCCACAACTCGGTCTTCCACAACTTCGGCAACAGCCAATAGATCATGCCGAAGGTCATAAATCCGTTCCATCCAAGGGCTGCACTATGAACGTGAGCGATGGTCCAATCCGTAAAGTGGCTCAAGGAATTGACCACCTTGATGGACATCATCGGCCCCTCGAAGGTGGCCATGCCGTAGAAGGTGATACCGGCGACGAAGAATTTGAGCTCCGGCTGGCTTCGAACCTTGTCCCAGGCTCCGCGAAGGGTGAATAAACCGTTGATCATCCCACCCCAACTGGGCATCCAGAGCATCACCGAAAAGACCATCCCCAAAGTGGCCGCCCACTCCGGCAGCGACGTATAGTGAAGGTGGTGTGGTCCCGCCCAGATGTAGATAAAAACAAGCGACCAAAAGTGGGCGATCGATAGTTTGTAGCTGAAGATGGGTCGATTGGCCGCCTTCGGTAGGAAGTAATACATCAATCCCAAAAATGGCGTGGTCAACACGAAGGCCACCGCATTGTGACCGTACCACCACTGGATCATCGCGTCGTGAACCCCACTGAATATGGAGTAACTCTCAAACCACCCCACCGGTATCACCAGATTGTTGACCACGTGCAATACCGCAACGGTGACGATGGAGGCGATATAAAACCACAGAGCCACGTAGAGGTGTTTTTCACGTCGGTGCTTCAGCGTCATGAAGAAATTGACGGCAAAGACGATCCAGATCACGGCGATCGCAATGGCAATCGGCCACTCCAACTCCGCATATTCTTTTGTCTGCGTAAGCCCCAGCGGCAATGTTATGGCGGCGGCGACGATGATCGCCTGCCATCCCCAGAAATGGATTTTACTGAGTAGATCACTATACATCCGGGCTTTGACCAACCGCTGTGTGGAGTAGTGCACAGCGGCGAAAATGGCGTTGCCCGCAAAGGCGAAGATCACCGCGTTGGTATGTAAGGGGCGTAGCCTGCCAAATGTGAAGTATCTGCCCAACTCGTTGGCCGTCGGCCACACCAACTGAAGTGCAATGACCACACCGACGGCCATGCCCACAATCCCCCAGAAGACGGTGGCAAAGACGAAGAGCCGAGTGGTGTGATCGTCGTACTGAATTCTCTCCATTCCATCCGGTATCTTTCCGGCGGCATCCGTGGACTGTCGCTCTGTCACCGCTTCCTCCTGCTGAAAACTGATTCACTGATCATTGACGGCGAATCCACGCGGTTCGGGATCCGGCCCGCAGACCATTGAGCAGCTTTCGTGCCAACTCCGGCGAATCGGCGATTTGGAGGCGTCCATCGGCAGTGAGGATGGGCTCAAAATGTGTTGCGGTGATATGTCGCACCAATTCCATCGTTGATGAACGTGCAAAATTTACGGGACATACAATCGCAACGCATATTTTGCGCGGGCATTTTGAGTATGACCCCGGGAATGAAGAGCTCGCACCGCGGACTTTCGAAGGGAGTCCATCCTGCAGTTGCAACGGAGCCAATCTTGCACACAGGAATGGCTCGCCAGGAATCGACGGGCATCCAACCTTTTGAATTCGCCCCGGCCAGGCTCGATTCAGCTCGATATAAACAGAGGTAGCGATTGGAAGAAGTAGCGCCATTTTATGCTCAGGTCATCGGCATCGGTCTTTTGTGGGTGTCCGTGCACTGCATCGGCATGTGCGGTCCCATCGTAGCCAGTCTGACGGCAGCGACCGGGGTTCACCGCGCTCCCACCATGGGGGCTCGCATCTGGCGGGCCACCCGAGCCATCGTGTCCTATCAATCCGGTCGGGCAGTGGTGTACGTGGGCCTGGGCGCCGCAGCGGGCATGGTCGGTTCGGCGGCGCAAACGGTCATCGAAGAGGTGGCTCAGACCGCCGGGCTCGTGGTCGCCGCCGCATTGATTGCGGCCGGAATATGGAAATGGACCGGCATGGCCGTCGCCGACAGCGGTGCCGGATGGGCATCGAAATGGACTGGATGGGCACTTCGGCGCTCGCAACGCCTACTGCCGTCGTCCGGGATGCTGCGCATGGCCGCATTCGGCTTCATTCTGGGCTTTATGCCCTGTGTATTGATGTTCTGGATACTCGGCATTGCCGCCTCCACAGCCAGCGTATTTCACGGGGCGATGGTCATGCTATTGCTGGTCGCGATGACCACGCCAGTGCTTATCGTTGCCGCCTGTGGAGCCTCTTTACCGGGTGCATTGTCGAGACTTGGCTCCCATCGGGTCATCGGTACCGCAATGCTCGTCTCCGGGACGTGGATCGCCATGATCGCCGCCGCGGCCAATGGTTGGATCCCCCACCTACACCTGCCCTTCGAAATCGGGGGGCGCGAGTTGGTGATCATGCTCTGGTGACGGCTCGAAACTTGCACATTCAGTGCTCGAGAAACTCCCTTTGCTCCGATTAGCAGGATGTTGAACATGGAAAAAATGGACGCTCTTCGAAGCCTGACGCCCTTTTTCGATACGCCGAATGAGGTGCTGGAGCCACTTGCCACCTATTTTATCCCCAAACATTACGCCCGCGGGGAGCGACTGTGGCGTGAGGGGTGCAAGGCGGCCAACTTCACTTTCATCGTCGAGGGCCGCGTAAAGGTCATCAAATTCCGAAATGACGGCGGGGAGACGATCCTCGGCGTCTTTGGCGACGATGAAGCGGTGGGCCACCTGGCGGTGTACCGAAAGATTCCATATCCCGCCTCCGCTGTGGCGTTGGAAGACACCTTTACCCTCGAGATTCACCGCTCCCATTTCTTCGAGGTCATTCGCAACAACCAGAATCTCTTCGAGTCACTGCTGGAGAATATGATGCGGCGCAATCAGGAGCTGGTGAATCGACTTCACGAATTATCGGTTTCCAATGCCGAACAACGCCTGGCGATGCTCTTTATGAAATTCGCAGAATCGGTGGGAAAACGCGTCCACGCCGACGATGGTGAAATGGTGGTTCGCATCGATCTCCCCCTGACCCGCTCCGATATCGCGGATTTGATCAACGTCCGTGTGGAGACGGCCATCCGGTTTATGAGCAAATGGAATAAGGAGGGGCCGGTGCGCACGGAATCCGACGGTTTTATCATCACCGACTTCGACGAACTCGACGAATTGGCGATGGCCATCCACTGAAAATATTATCCGTGAAATTCACGGCCCCGCATTTCCCGCTGCTCCCCTATACCGTCTCCCCTATACAGTGCGGGAGTAGCGCTTCTTTCCCTCCTCGATATGGGCATCAAAGGGCATACAGATATTGCGCAATAACAGGCGGCCGCGCTCCGTGACCGTGATGCCTTGACCGTCGATGGAGACCAGTCCATCGCTCTCCATGGGAGCCAGCGCTCCAAGCTCGTCGGCGAAGTAATCACTTACCTCCACGCCCAGCCGCTTCGACATGTCCTCAAATTCCAGACGGCCGTGGCACATCAGACGCATGATCCACTGTCGGCGAATGCGGTCGTCCTCGCTGAGTAGATAGGCACGGTAATTGGGGAAATCCTCAACTTCGACGGCATCCTGATAGGCATCGAGTTCCCGGGGGTTTTGAAGATACAGTCCGTCGATCTGTGATATCGCCGACATCCCGAAGCCATAAATATCGACCCCGGCGCGGGTCGAATAGCCCTGAAAGTTGCGTCGAAGCGTCCCGTTTCGACGCGCCTCGGCGAGCGCGTCGTCATGACGGGAGTAGTGGTCCATCCCGATGTAGTCGTATCCCTCGCTGGTCAATCGCTCGACGATATGCTTTTGCATCGCCAATTTCTGCTCGGGCCCGGGCAATGCATCGCCCTCCAGCAATTTTTGCGCCGGTTTGATCCACGGCACGTGGGCGTAGGTATAAATGGCGAATCGATCCGGTGCCAGTGTCAGCACCTGGTCCAGCGTCTCATCGAAGGACTCCACCGTTTGATGGGGCAATCCGTAGATCAGATCCACGTTCAGGGAGCGAAATCCAGCATCGCGCAGCCACCGGGCGACCCGCGCTGTCATCTCGAAGGGCTGGATACGATTGATCGCTTCTTGAACCTTGGGATTATTGTCCTGAACGCCGAGCGAGCCTCGATTGAACCCCGCCTCCACCAGAGCCCGTACATGCTCCTCGGTGAGACGCCGTGGGTCGACCTCCACCGACACTTCAGCATCGTCGGCGATCTGAAAATAGGTGGCCATACGTCGACCCAATTCTCGGATCTGCTCCGGCGATAAATAGGTGGGCGTACCGCCGCCGAAATGGATCTGCACGACCTCCCGATCCTCGTGCAACCACTGCGACTTACGCCTCATCTCCCGGTCCAGATAGTCCAGATAGGAGCTGGTGCGACTCTTGTCTTTGCCGATCACCGTCGTACATCCGCAATACCAACAAAGGGTCTGACAAAAGGGAATGTGGAAGTACAGCGAAAGTGGACGAGGATCTCGATTATTTTCTTCGATGGCCTTGTGCACCGCCGTGGATTCGACGTCGTCGCGAAAATGGGGTGACGTGGGATACGAGGTATAGCGCGGCCCCGGCACATCGTATTTGCGAATCAAGTCCAGTTCGACGTCCATACCGTTACTCATGCTCTACTCCGTGGCAGATTACCTGAAAGTTTTGCCCACCCATATTGCCTGCAAAGCCCGTACCGGTTCCATATGCCAGGCCCCACAGAGAATCCACTTCAAGCCCCCCGACGACCGGATTGGCACCATGTTTGCATGTCATAACTACTCAAGCTGCAGCAACTAATCGTCTATCGGGCACCTTGCAGCAGGGTTTTGCTCCCGAAACTACCACATCCTCAATTAGCTCGGTTTACGAATCGTGTTAACCGAATTCGAAGTGCATTCGTCAGTAAACAGAATTTTCTTGGAGGAGCATTATGAGTGAAGTAAGTGCACCGCCCTCGACGGAAGAATTGGCTCGAGAGCACAGCGCCCTCACGCAAGAGGTCAAGGCGCTGGAGTCCCGCGCTCAGACCCTGCGCCTTACGAATGAAGATACCTCATCGATAGTGGAAGAATTCATTGAGTTCGCCGAGCACTTCGCGGACCGTCTCACCGGGCAAATCGCCGAGGAGGAAGAGAATCTCCTGCCGCGATGTGTCCCCTACTTGACGGCTGCGTCCGTATCGATGCTCCATCGGATCCGGAGACAACACCGGCAGCTCAATAGCTCTCTGGCCACGCTGCGCGAATACCTGGAGATGGCGCGGTTGAGTCCAAACGCTCTCGACGTCGACCTCGTGGAAGCGATCTACGCCCGAGCCCGCACGCTGCGTTACAGTCTCGCCCTGCACATGGCGGACGAACAGGAATTGCTGGAGCATGTGCGTTCGTAGCGCGTACAGGAAAGCATGACCCGGTACGCAATTTTTGCGCCCCTTCCCTTTTCCATTCCCCCAAGAAGCAAACCCCCGCCGACTCAATCGAGTCGGCGGGGTTTTTTTTTGCTCCCGAATTAGCCTTCTAGCAGCGTGCGGGAGTTTCTCCGCACGCTGCTAGTTCACACCTTACGCTGTAAATTCATCGGATCGAAGTCGGCGAATGCCGACCAATCCAGCCAGTATCGCCACCAGTGCAGCGACAGGAGCAACCGGAGAGCCCGAGGTCGTACTGCACCCGCCAGACGCCTCGACTTCCTCATCACCGCTGGCTTCTCGCACGATAATTCGACCCTTCATATAGGGGTGGGGCGTGCAGATATATTCGTAGGTGCCGGGCTCGGTAAATACGTGGCTGTCACTTTCGCCGTGAGCCAGCATTCCAGTGGAGAATTGCTCCGGCCCCCGGGTTCCAACGGCGTTGTGAACCCCCGAGAACTCGCCGTCCAGATAGGTGAATACATCCTCGTTGGTCCAGGTGACCTTGGTGCCCGGTTCGATTTCGATGACGTCGGAGTCGTAGGAATTACCCTTGATGTCGATGAATACCTCTTCGACCTCCGGGCCGTAGACCTTGGGCCGCTCAAGCTCTTTGGTGCCCGGCTCGAACGGAGAGATGGTCCGGACCGCCCCTTCTGCTTTGGCGGCGATTTCTTCCTCCGTATATTGCGTGCCCTCGGCGAGGACGACCGATGGTCCGTCGGCTTCCGCATCAGCAGCTAGTAGTCCGATGGCTCCCCGGCTGGTGGGACCGACGGCGTGGCTCAGCATGGTGTAGACACCCTCCTCCGGTGGAATGCGAAATTCGATGACCCAGGAATCGGTCGGTCCGGCGGTTACGCTCTGCCCTCCGGGCATACGCGCATCGGGATGGCCCTGCCAGTAGACGTAATCCCAGACGATCCCGACGATGTGGAAGGTGGACAAAAGATTGGGGCCAATATTGAGGAAATACATCCGCACGTAATCACCGGGGTTTACCGCGATTGGCTCCTCGACGTAGCGAAACGGTCGGCCGTTGAATCCGGTGTACTCCGGATTGGATTCGATGGCGTCCGTACCACTGGCGTAGATCTCGTTTTGGAGCATGTACAATTTGAGATCCGGCTCTTGTCCGAGCTCCTCTTCCAATTTGTAGGTGTCATTGGGCTCGACGACCATCATTCCATATTGGCCGAAGAGAACGTGCATCGGGATGGCGTGACCCCCGGGGGCGCAGTGATACATAAAGACACCGGGATATACTGCCCGAAATACGACCGACTTGGTCTCACCGGGATTGATGGCCCCAATATGAGCCGACGTCTGGGTATACGCGCTGTGAATAGATCCACCATGGGGTACGGTGCCCGTATTTTTGATATTAAACTCCACGATATCGCCCTGCTGTACGCGAACCGTCGGTCCCGGGATCGACCCATTGGTCAAAAATCCGTTGTACATCACCCCCTGGCCCAGATAGGTCAGACCCTCGTCGAGTTCGATGGTCACACTGACATCGGGTTCCGCATCCTGAGAGACATAGCCCGTCGGCGGCGTATTGGGGAGGTTTTCATCGCGCTCGATGATCTCGATAAACTCGCTACCCTCGTACATCGAATCAAAATCCCGGGCCGCCCGTGGAGCATTCGCCGTCGGCTGGTCTACTCGGGCCACCGCCCCGGAGAGATCCGGCGTGGGCTGCTGTACGGTGTCCGTATCCGCCTGTGCGAGGGCGTTGTTGGTATTGAGAACACTGATTCGTTCCTGGTTCTCCATGGCCCGGATCATATCCTGGCCGGCCGGCGTGTCGCTTCGCTCGCCGAGGATTTCGTTTTTGAACGCCGCGTTGCAGGCGTCACAGGCCTGCGCCGTCGGTGCGTATAAGACCAACCCTGCGACGATCACGGCCATCGCTGCCGCGATCTGAGTCATCAGGGAGGTGATTTTCGAATTGGTTTGGATAGTCATGGCATCTCCCGGTTCAGGGTGGTGTGAGTGGCACAGTCAAAATTATGCGGTGGTGTCATTTCCACCGTTGACGAAAGCCACAGTAGTACCGAGATGATGTCGGAGAATGATCTAGGTCATATAAATCTCGCCATCCATCGATTTCGATGGCCAGCTCAGCCCGTAAATCCGAGGAGATGCGCCAAAATTTTCAGGCGCCCGATACACGTATAACGCTCCGATAAGCACCCACTCCCCCCCTATTTTTCCAATATTACGCCCAGGGACGTGCAACAAATACGGCGAGTACGACAATGAGAATCACCAGGATCCCAGTGATCCGGCCCAAAATACCCGCCCATTTTCGATCGCCGGCGATCTCCTCGGCGCTCCGCCCTTCCCGGGTTGCCCGTGGACCCAACCAAAAATCGTGGAGTCCACTGACCACCAGCATGGCCACAACCAATACCAATTTATACCCCAGATTTCGGGTGTGGTCGTGCTCGAAGAAGCTAAGATCAATAACCGTCTCCACCCGAGCCCCCCAATGCCACATCAAATAGATACCCGTGGCGACCAGAAGACCGAGAGCGCTCCACCCGATGGGTCGAAAACGTCGTCCCAGATCATCGAGCAATTTTCGGCGCAGCGAGTCGTCGAGCTTCTTGGCCGCCGGCACAGCGACCATCCCCATAAAGAGTACCCCGCCGACCCACACCACGGCCGACAAGACATGGATGATGACGCTGATCCGATAGATGAGTTCTCCCGTCATTCCCAATCCTCTTGCTCGATGCGAATAATGCGCACACCGCCCGGAGTATGCATCAGCGTATCCCACCACTCCGCCCCCTCGTAGCGATATCGAATCTGAAGTCCCTTGACCTGTTTGGACAAAAATAGCTCTCGACCCTCCTCCAGCGTCAGCGCACCGCCGTGGGCTCGGTCCCGTCCGCCCCCCTTGGCCATCACGGCCAACACTTCAGAAGCACCTTCAAGATCCCTAAAGAGCTGGTTTAGGGTTTCAGGGTCGATAAATGCCTCGTGAAACTCGCGCAATCGCTCGTCATCCATAGCTTACTCCGGAATACCACGGGGAAAAATTCGCACTGCATTGCGAGGTGCCGGACAGACGTAATGACAAACCCCGCATCCAGTGCATGCGGCTTGCCGAATCGTCGGCTTGCCCTGACGCACCTTGATGGCTCCGGGAACGGGGCAGCGCTCACTACAGGTGGAACAAAACCCTCCCTGATGGGCGATGCAGTCGTGGCGTTGAATCTGGGCATCCCCCATCGACAGGCCAAGCGAATGGCGCAGGGCATCGGGCTCGCAGGCCGACACACAGGGTGTGTCTTCACACATCAAACATGGCGATTTCGATGCGTCGATCACCGGCGTACCTTCAGCTCCTCGAAACCTCTGCCCGGCGAGCGCAATCGCATCGTGAGGACAGGCCTCGATGCAGGCTTTACAGCGTGTACAGGCTTGAAGAAATTCCTCTTCCGGTAGTGCCCGCGGTGGGCGATGGACGGGAATCGTTGCATGCCGGCTCGGCGGATTTGAATCCAACGTCTGGTTTGGATCTGTTTCATTCTCCCCTTCATCGAGCCCGGCCAGAAAATCGAGCGCGTCGAATGGCTCCTCCTCCGGCTCTTCGAGTCCCCCGAATTGTTGACGGATATCCCGGCGATTGCGCTGCACGTCGTCGGCAGCCGCGGGCTGCCAACCGGGTTTCCAGCCATTCTTGTCGCTCTGTTCCCCGCCCTCGTCTGCAGCCTTTTTACCGCCGAGGAATTCCCGCCGATTGATCTCGTCATCGCTCATCGAGGCGACTCCATCACGGTTCTCCCACCGGGGGCAAATCCGCTATCACCGGTTGCTGATCGAGGGTCGCCGACGGGGCGTGACATTGCGTGCACGAAGTCTGCCATGGATGGGTGGTGCGAAGGCCCGGTCGAGCCATCGTGCCGTGACAGCTCATGCAATCCTCGCGCATCGTCTCCGGGTGGGGAGTCGTCGGCGGAGCCCCGGGATGGGCCCGTTGACCGGAGCCCCATCTCTGCAGACCTGCGAATGCGTTGTCCAACGGAAGCTCATCATAGCGCTCGTCCGGCGCCGGCAGTGAACCGGTCTCCGGCACATGGCACTGCGTACAATTTGCCATGTATTCATGACTGATAGGGGTGGCCAATTGGCCATCGATCTTCAGCCCTTCCCCATGACAGGCCATACACTCCGCATAACCCTTTTCGCGAATCGGATGGGGAACCGTCGGCGGCGCCCCCTCGTACGCCCGATGCTCCAGCCGTTCACTGAGGGCACGCTGCGTCAGCTCTTCGGTGCGTTCCACCTCGTCCATCCACCCCGGTCGCTGCTTCGACAAGGCCTGTAGACTCTTCTCCCACTGTGTATTTCCCCGGTACGGAGTATCCATTAACTCCGAGTACGAGCGGGCCGGTTCGACGTCATGATCCGACCGCTCTTCGGCGCTGAATCCGTGCAGTTGAGCCTCGTAGCGTTCGCCCTGCGTTCCCACGAAAAAGCCAATCACAGCCAACGCTACGACGACTGCCAAAAAGACTTTGATTCCCTTGCTCTCGCCCCACACCGGGGTGCTCTGAGCTTCGGAGTCCTTCGGCTCGGATTGTTCCGCCTCATCGGTCATATTACTGGTTCTCCTGGCCGATTTTTCGGATCCTGGCCGCACACTTTTTATAGTCCGGTTGCTTGGAGTGCGGATCGTGTGCGTCGATGGTCAGATCATTGATCATCATTCGTTCATCGAAAAAGGGCACGAATACACTTCCCCGGGGCGGTTTGCCACGACCGCCGATCCAGGCCGGCAACTTCATCGAGCCCCGTCGGGTTTCCAATACAACCGTTTCTCCATTGCTGATCTTGAGCTCTCGCGCATCATTGCGGTGCATTTCGACATAGGCCTGAGGCATGGCCCGGCGGAGCTGGGGTACCCGCATCGTCATCGTGCCCGTATGCCAATGTTCGAGTACCCGACCGGTGCACAACCACAGCGGATACTCCTGATCGGGCTCCTCCGGTGCCGTCTCGTAGGGATGAAACCAGATCAACGCCCGGTCATCCCCGGTCGGCGAATGATAGAATTGAAATTCCTTTCCCTCCTCCACGTAGGGGTCGTCAAACCCCGCAAAGCGAAATTCCGTCTCCTCCCAACTGCCGTCATCGTTCTGAACCACGGGCCACCGAAGTCCCCGGTGGCGCACCAATTCGTCATAAGGAGCGACGTCTTTTTGTTTGTAATGCGTCAGCGGACGATAATCCTCGTAGAGATGGCGATCGACATTGGTGTCGTGAAACCGTTGGTAGTCCCAGACCGGTATTTGCGATTGTTCTTCGTCTTCGAAGGTGAATAAAAATTGCCCATCTCTGTCGCGCATGCCGGCAAAGCCCCGGTCGTAGAGCCTGCGTGCGACGGCCAACACCTGCCAGACGTCCTCGCGGGCATCGCCGGGGGGCTCCACCATTTTGAACCACTGCTGGGTGCGCCGCTCCGAGTTGCCGACGACCCCGCTTTTTTCCACCCACATCGCCGACGGCAAGATCAGATCGGCATATTTGGTGGTCGCCGTGGGATATACGTCACTGACGATGAGAAATTTTTCATCGAGCTCCCGGGCCGGATAAAATATTTTGTTGAGATTCGGCAGGGATTGTCCCGGGTTCGTCACCTGAACCCAGAGGGTGTGGATCTCACCTCCTTCAGTTTCGGGCGTACAGAAGTCCTCCCACATCTTCAGCGTGTGATACCCCGGCTCGGCAGGAATCCGCCCCGGTGGTACGTTCCAGTGCTCCTCACAGGCCTTGCGATCATCTTCATTGGCGATCACCCGACCGCCCGGTAAGGCGTGGGCCAGCGTGCCCACTTCCCGCACTGTTCCACACGCCGATGGTTGACCGGTCAAACTGGTGGGAGCGTCGCCGGGACGCCCGAAATGACCGCTCAAGAGATGAATCCCGTGGACCAGGGCATTGACCGCCGTTCCCCGGGTGTGTTGGTTCATCCCCATGCACCACAGACTGGTGATCCGCAGATCGCGATTGCCGAATAACTCGCCGAGCAATCGAATATCGTCGGCAGCCACTCCCGAGACCTCCTCGACGTATTCCGGGGTGTACTTCTCGAGGCGTTCTTTGAATTCCTCGAAGGTGATCTGCTGACCCAGAAGCGTTAACGGGTCGGAGTTGCCCCGAAAATTGCAGTGATCTTCGACGAATTCTTCGTCGTAAGTCTCGTTTTTGACCAATAGATGAGCGATGCCGTTGGCGATCGCCAGATCCGTATTGGGCTCGAACTCCATATAGTGCTGACAATGAGCGGTCGTCCGAGTTCGTCGCGTTCCCAGATCAATAAGCGTGATCTCCTCGCCGCGAGCTCTCCTGTCGACGACCCGGGAAAAGAGCACGGGGTGCATCTCGGCGGGGTTATTGCCCCACATGATCAGTACGTCGCACTCGTCGAGATCGGTATAGGTACCGGCCGGTTCGTCGACGCCATAGACGCTCAAAAACCCGGTGACCGCCGACGCCATGCACAACCGGGCGTTTGGATCGAGGTGGTTGCTGCCCACGCCGGCGCGCATGAATTTTTGGACGGCATAACCCTCGGGGATCGTCCACTGACCGCTTCCATAAACTCCAAAACCCTGCGGATCGGCCTCGATCCGGTCGGCGATGATATCGATCGCTTCGTCCCAGCCGATCTCCACAAAATCATCACCGTCGCGCTTCAGCGGGCGCTGCAATCGATCGCGACCGTACAAAATCGAACCCACATGATAGCCCTTTACACAGGCCAGTCCCTTGTTGACCTCGGCATTTTTATCTCCGGAAACGGCGACCACCCGGCCCTGGTCGACCCCCACCTGAAGAGTGCAGCCGACCCCGCAAAATCGGCACGGCGCCTTTTGCCACTGCACCTGATCGCCGGCTCGGGTTGCGACCTGCTCGTCCAGCGCCGGCTCCTCGCCATGGGCCAAACGGGCGGCGGCGGTGGTGGCTGCTGCCATTGCGCTCATCTTCAAAAACGTCCTGCGATCCATGAACACTACTCCTCGTTGCCCGTTATATCCTCGAAGTTGACGGATACGACGTCGACGAATACCACCCCGTCGATCTCTAATAAGTCCTGTCGAACCAACTGACTTCCCTCGCCGATGGTATCGGTCTCGGCGACCACGGGAAGCCTATTTTTCTGCCGCTCCCCCACCAGGATGCGTGCATCGGCCTCCAGGGTCGCTACCACCCGAGCACTTTTATCTTCGTCATCACTGAGCGTGACGACCAATCCACTGATCGGCATTGCTTCTCCTCACCTCATATTGAGCGATGGCGACTTCTCGGACGCACGTCACGCCGTTCCTGCTGGAATTGTGCCATTGAACACGAAGAATTCGTAATGGTATCCCCAAAGCGGGTTGCCACGAGTTCGCTAGTGATCCAATCCAGGGCCAGCGACCCGGTGGACGGGCGCACAATTTGCGCATCCCGGCCCGGAGCTGCAGATATTGCGCGCCCCGGACACTCCCCTTCTTTTTCTTCTTTTCGGCGAAATAGTTCACTTGCTCCCAATGCCGCTCCACACTTAAAGTCTGAGCCAGCTCCCTTCTTTTGTACCGGGATATGCCTTTCGATGTCACCCACGATTCGACGTACCATCATTATCACCACCGCGATCCTCGGCTGAGTGCTGGTCGCCTTTTTGATGGCCACCCTTTTTCTCCCCGATGAATCCTTCGAAACC
>SKPJ01000002.1 GCA_007119595.1 Myxococcales bacterium | reverse complement strand
GTCGGACAAGGCGCGGCGACGAGGCGATGCGATGTAGCATCGTCGAGTGAGCCGCAACGCCGCTTCGACGTGCTCTCGGCGCGCAGACGCTTCACTCAACTTCTGCTCACGGCGTAGTAAGCGCTTCATCACTCAACTGAACCAACAGGCTGTGGAGAAAATGACGTCGCGTCTCTGCGGATTCGCCGCGGCGAGGTCGAAATGATGAATGTTTCGAAGGTATCGAAAATATGGTGAATACTTCCGTTATGATACATTGGCCTTTGTGGTGGACCCAGCTAACGAGGACCTGAATTGAATCAAACGTGTGGTGAACCCGTCAGTCATAATGTCTTGGCTTTTATCGTTTGCGGAGCCAACGGGGACTTGAATTTTATTGAAATGAATCTGATTAATGTGGTTCTGAGATGAATCACAAATGGGAGGTGGAGTAATGAATGCGATGGACTCAGCACAAGATATTGAGCCGAAGTTGAAGGCAGGAAGCTGCAGAGTCGAGCGCGTTCTCGACGCGTCCGACGCACCGTCAACGAATGCTCAAGGCGTAGTAACCAGCGGTACGGCGAGGTATCTCTTCGCCGCGATAATCATTTTGGGATCGGTGATGGCCGTCATGGCCGGTTGTAGTGGGGATGAAGGAACCTCCGATGACGTCGATGATATCGTTGATGTCGGTACCGCGGATGTGGGAGATGCAGGAGTTTTCGACGATGTCGATGACGTCGCTGATGCCGGGGATGAAGACGACGCAGACCAGGCAGACGATGCAGGAGTTACCGACGACGCCGGTGATGTCGTTGATTTCGATGAGTTGGAGCCACACGAGCGCTACTTCGAAGCGCTCCGGAACGCTCAATCATTGCTTCGCGATAGCAGCGACAACTTACCGGTCCGTGCCCAGCGACTGGCCGAAGACGAGGCGTTGACGGACGAGGAAAAGGCCGAGGCCATATTCGAGTTCGTACGCGACGAAATTGCCGCCGTTCCCAATGACGGACCGGATTATTACGACGACCTTTTGGTTCGCGAACGCTGGGGTCCCAGAGCGACGCTTCACTCGGGCATTGGAACGCCGCGTGAGAAGGCGGAAGTGCTGGTCATGCTCTACGAACGGGCCGGGTTTGATGCCCGCGTCGTTGGACCCTGGGAGCCTCAAGAAGGACTTGAGAAGGTGGCCTTTGACGTATTTGGTTCCGAAGTTGTGCACGCCTCGGATATCGAGCTTCCCGACGACTACGAAGAGTGGTCATCGGCGTTTCGTCCGGCACCGGAGGTCATTGAGGAGAACGAGCAATACAGCGTCGACGATTTCCATGGCGAGGAGACGTCATTGGAAAATCGGCGAGCCAGAATCGAAGAAGGGTTGGCGGAGCATGAGGCTCGTACCGACGAACTCGTCGATCAGCTTCGAGCCCTGTTGCCGGAGGACTTTGGTGCGGGTGAAAGCCCCGTGATCGAGACTCTGTCGTTGCCGCTGGTCGAGCTCGAACTCGACGGTGCGACGCAGGTCCTAAACCCATTGGTGCCGGACACCGCGTTTGAAGACGACTGGAGTGGCGAGGATATCGACGAAGCCCCGGAGTCGGAAGGGGTTCTCCCCATACAGGTCACCGTAGAATACGCCACCGCTCTGGACCCGGATGTGTGGACCCCGGCGGTGCAAGGAGAGTGGAGCGCCGATGAACTCGCCGGTCGCCGTTTACATTTGAGTTTTCTCAATCACATGGGGTTTGAGCAGTTGGCTACCCGGACGTTGCGAGAGGTTGACACCTTTGCACCGATGCTCGCCATCGGCGACCAGGATCTCAGCGAGGAGGAGCGACAGGAGTTGTCGGCCTACGGCGACCCCTTCGCCATCACCGGAGAGCCCATTGAGCACGACGACGGTGATTTTCGCATAGGGAATAATGTGTTGACAGATGCCTCGGCGTCCGCATCGGCCGGTGATGTGGCAGATGTGGAGATGAGCATCGACGCCGACCATTTCCCCTGTATAGATACGGCCATTTCATTGCGCGATGAGCAGGGCAATTCAGTGGAGGGACTACCGGGTCATGCATTCGAAGTCGAAGAATCCGGCCAGTCCGTGGAAGCGACGCTGGCATCCAACGTGGTCAGTCCGGCCAGAGTGTTATTTATCATGGATATATCGGGCAGCGTTCCCGAAGAATTTCGCTCCGAGGAGACCGTTGATTTTCTGGTCGATCTGGCCGACTCGGCGAGCGGAGAGTATCCGGACACCGAATTTGCCATCGTCCAGCACTCACGGATTCCGGAACCCGACGAAGATGTCTGGACGCAATCGTTGGAGGAACTCGAAGAGCAGGGACTGGACACCATCAATTCCTCCTGGGACCGAAGTCCTCTGTGGGAAGCGCTTGCCGAGGGCAATGCATTGGATCCGACGGTCATCGTCTTCGTCAACGACGCCCAGGCAAATGACGAATTTACAGCCCAAAAAGAAGAGAAAATCCGACAGGGAGCCCCGGTCCTCGTCATTGGCGTAGGACCGGTGGACGAGGAAAAAGCGCAAACCATGGTCGACCTCAGCGGCGGGGAGTTGTTTGAAGTGCAGGAGGTCGAGGAGATCACACCACCGCTATTCGATTTTTTGGATGACCATTTGGAGCAACATTACCTGTTCCGATTGCTGGCTCCGTTGGAGGGACCGACTACTCGGGAGCTGACCTTTTCCATACCCGACGCCGGCGTGGAGGTGACCGAGCAATACGAGGTTCCCGAAGATCCCGATCAACTCGAATGTCCGATGCCCATCGCGGGGGTGCGCACCACGGTCCGCATCGGTGACGATGAGGTCACCCGACAATTGGCCGGAGCGTCCGGAGCCGAGGAGGTGGACTACGAGACAAGAGACTTCCAGGACGACGTCCTCACCCTGTTGGGAGGGGTAGTGACCTACTCCTTCGATGGCGGGAAACCGGCCTTCGGTACCTTTATGGACCGCTATGTCACGGCGTTGCTCAGTGGCGAATCGGACGTCGATCAATTGATCAGCGCCGAGTCGTTTTCCGTATTCGAAGAACCGGAGTCATCGCTCTTTGACCTTCGTCCGTATGTCGCCAATCCATTTATCGAGGACCGGTCGAACGAAGGCTCGCGAACCTATCCGACGGGACTTCGCACCTCGCTCACCATCGAGCGTGTCGATCCAAGGGGAGCCGGTTTCGTAACCGAATTCGATATTCTGCCGCTGGCCGGCCTCGAAACCATGTCCGCCCCCGGGGGGGGAGAGGCCTTTGGACCGGCTCAGTGGCTGTTTGACGGCGAACTCGATGATCGATGGGGCACTCACGATCTGATTCCCAACAATGGGGAACCGTCCTATGTCGATGGCCCGTTGGGTATGAGCGCATTGGAGATGGATGGGGAGCAGTGGTACTTCGCCGACGATCTGATCATCGATTCCGAGGAAGGAGAACTCCATGACCTATCGGTCTGCGCATGGGTTCAATTACCTGAGGGAGCACAGGGGGGTACGGTCATCGCCGCCGGATCGAGCGATTATTTTCGCCTCCGTGTCAATGACTCCGGAGGTATCGAATTTGACGTCTCTACCCATCACAATCGCAACCACACCGCTGAGGCCGATGCACTGGAAGTAGGCCGTTGGCATCACATCTGCGGGTTGGTCGATTCCGGCAACACCAGAACCTCTCTGTACGTCGACGGTGAACGCGTCGACACCGAATTCAATGCGACGTGGAATTATTACGGCATGGGGGCCGGTGGGTCGCGGATTGTGACCGTGGGAACCACGGCCTTGACGGATATTGTAGGAGACCGGGGTCACGACAGTGATACATATAATTTTGAGGGCCAATTGGCTGATGTTCGCTACTTTGACCGCCTTTTGACGCCGGCGCAGGTCGTCGAGCTCGCCTCCGGTTTCGACGCCACCGAACGCATCGCGGGCGCAACGTACTCCACCCTGGAGCGCACCGCCAAGATTGCCGTGGCCGAGGCCATGAGATTTGGCAGCGACCAACTCAACGCTATCGGTGAACCGGCGGCCGTGAACACCTTGGATCTTCTCGAGGACGAAGAACTCACCCTGCTCTCTCCATCAAATAGTCGGGATTTTGAGGAGATATTCCCCGAACTCAGCGAAGAGCAATGGCAACATTGGCAGAGCGTGACGACGCTCTATGAGGATGACTGGTACGTCGCCGTTCCCGAAGATGGTCAGCCCATCACCTTCATCGCCATCCACGCCACGACCGGGGAAGTGATCCCCATTTTGCCCGACGGCAAAGGGGGGGGGAGGACCGCCACTGAAAGGGGATGTGAACGAGAACAGATCATTCAGCAGGGAATTGCCGGCCATAATATGGCGACCAATTATTCCCCCGGCGCAGACGATCACTGGGCCACCGATTATGCCACTCACACGTACTGGATTTTCTCCATGCTCAACGTTGCGGTCACGTCGCTCGAGTGGGTGTTAGAGTTTGAGTCGGGAGACGATGTTCCCGATTGGATAAAGAATATCCACCACCACGCGGCGGTATCTTATGGATGCACATGGGATCATCAGATCGATGACGATTGGTTCTTGTACCATATGGTCGAACCATCGCTACTCGGCAGTGATGTCGGATCGGGAACGGGCGACTCCTGCCCGACCACGTTTGGACTGTGCGCTGAACTCGAGTAGGTGCTCTGCTATGGGCATCGATGAAGCGCGGCTGCGGAGTTTGCGCTATATCTCCCCGGCAGGTTGATACACCGGCACTTTGATGCACGGGCACCGGTGTCCATCGCAGGCGATGCGCTCAAATGACCTCCTATTACGACAAATTGGCCGATGAGTTGGTCGCGCGATACGAGCAACTGGACTTTGAACAGGTCCACGACGCGCTGGTGGATGAGTTGCCCGACTTCCACGCCCGTATTCTCGATGTCGGTGCTGGGTCGGGGCGTGATGCCGCGGCGCTTGCGGCCCGGGATCATCACGTGGTGGCCGTCGAGCCGTCGCAGCAGATGATGATTCGGGCACGGGCCGCCCACAGCGACCCGCAGATTCGCTGGCTCGATGACTCGCTGCCGGGGCTGGAGAAGGTCTACGATGTCGGGGAGAAATACGACCTCATTTTGCTCAGCGCCGTATGGATGCACGTAGCGCCGGGACAACGGGACCGGGCCATGCGCAAGCTGTCCGGTTTGTTGCGGCCCGGTGGCAAGCTCGCGCTGTCGGTGCGGACCGTGTCAGCGGACCGACGGGATATGTGGAAGGTCAATCCAGGGACGCTCGTTGAGCGAGCCCGAAAGCAGGGGCTTGAGTTTCTCCGCGAGTCCCGGTCTCGCGATCTCTTGGAGCGCGACGAAGTCGCCTGGACGACCCTCATATTCCGCGCTCCCGACGACGGCACCTCGGCGCTACCTATTCTCCGAAATATCATCGTCAACGACAGTAAGTTTACGACCTATAAATTTGCACTATTGCGGGTATTGCTTCGCATTGCCGCCGGCGCCCCCGGATTTGTCCGGACCCGAGACGACGGCTTCGTCGATGTCCCCACCGGTCTCGTGGCGTTGTATTGGCTGCGGGCCTACGAACCGTTGCTGAGCGCCGATATCAAGCAGTCCCCGCAGCATCGCTACGCGTTCGGTGACGCCTTGGGTCAATTGCGTCGACATCTATCGCTATACGACCTTCGCATCGGGTCGCGATTTACGGGAAAGTCCGCACAGCTCGTGCATTCCGCCCTCCGAGATGCCCGCAAGGCCATCACCTCCAGCGGTCCAGCCCGTTACATCACCTATGCAGACAGCGATAAACCGATCTTTCGCCATTCGAATCGGCCCACGTCTAGGTCGGCGAATGTCGTCGAATTGACGAAGGAGTACTTCTGGAGCTTTGGGAACATCACCGTGCCGGGCCCCATCTACGAAGCGATGAGTCGTCACTGGGTGTGGATCGAGCCCAGTGTGTGCGAGGCATGGTTGGATAAGACACGTGCGATCGATGGCGCATCGCGAGACTACACCGACTACGTCAACGCCCTGCGCTGGCGGGGAGAAGATCCCCGGGATACGACGACCGTGGCATCGCTGGTGGAGGAGCTGGTTCAGGCCGACTCACCGGCGGCCCGCGGGGTCTGGACCGGGCGATCGCTGCGCAAGCGAAGCGACTTCGAGATCGATCACTGCATCCCCTATAGCCGATGGTTCAACAATTCGCTGTGGAATCTGCTGCCGTCGATCCGGGCGGCCAACCAAGCCAAAGGCGATCGACTTCCGTCGATGAAGCTGATGATGGACTCCAGAGAGCGCATCACCACCTGGTGGCAACAAGCCTTCTCAAACCGCGAGGAACTCGTTCCCCGATTCATCGATGAAGCCGAAGCATCGCTGCCGGGGCTGAGCCTCGACGCCCACCGGCTCGATACGCAGGAGGTCTTTGACGCCGTCTCCTGGCAGGTGGGGCGAATCCGCCGGGATCAGCAGATCGCCCAGTGGCATGGGCTTGGGTAAGGGGAAAGAGGGCTTTCCTCGGCGATACCATTGCCACGATCTCGCTAGCAGCCAGACACAGCAATTTTTACATGCTGAGACCGGTCCTGAACGGCGATCGCTCTGCCGTCCAAGCTCGTCGATACACGTAGGTCGTCTCGCTTTGACAGACTGATCTCGTCGGGACGGTCGCGGCAATCACACTCTGACCGTTGGGTGTCTTCCCCTCGCTATTTCATTTGAGGTGCTTGAACGGCGGCGCGAACGGCATTTTGCGTGGTTCCGTCGTTGTCGCGTGGGGGATGGAGTATTTCGCTATCGAATCCGCGTAACCCACCGACGTTCCAGGCCCGGATCGGCGCAACCCAGGATCGGCGCAGCCCACCGATGCGACGATATGTTCAACCCTCCAATTGTATTCAGGCCCTTCAAATAGACGGAGGAGGGTTGGTCTCGTCCGCACAATTGCAGCATCCGGTCAGGCCCGTCGGTTTGGGTGGCGTCGTCGGCCTCGGCGGATTGGGCGCGGCGTGGGGCCTCGTTGGAGTTTTTGACGGCATCTTTGATGTTGGCCAATAGGTCTCTTTGCTCGCTTTTGTCGAGGTCCGAATAGTCGATCATGTCGACCAGGGAATTCACGGCGTTGATCCAGAAATAACGGGCCTCCTGGACCTCGCCTGCCGAGATGGCGTCGTCGCCCTCGTCATTCTTGCTTGAGGCGCGTTCGCTCCGATCATAAAGCTTCTCCGGTGCCCCCTCTGACGAACGCTGAACAGCGCGTTCGCCATCTCCCCCACGCCCACTCGATACGAATCGACGCATTCCCGCCGCTAATGCGGGTGATCCCGAATTTTCGAAGTGCTTCAAGTATCGCTGTAGTTCGGGGCTGGCCGTAGAGTCGACGATCGGTGCGTCTCGGGCTCGG
>SKPJ01000451.1 GCA_007119595.1 Myxococcales bacterium | reverse complement strand
GACGACGAGGTGCCGGGAGCGAAGCGACCAAATAGTCTTGGGCTGCGAAGCCGTCGAAACGAGGCGATGCCGTAGTATCGTGGAGTGCAGACGGCAAAGAGATCGTCGTTCAGGACCGGTGTCAACTATTCATAATGAATGTGGTCGTGTACTAGTTTGAAGTTCCCGATTTGTTTTGCACCGGGTTGTCGTCCCCCACCGGCTCGGTCGCCGCACCCTCCAGAAGACGCCGCCAATCGCCACCTTTCTCCCCCTGTGCTTGACCCTCGATTCATCGATCACTATCCTTCGTCCTCGATAGATGGTCAGTCCCCAGTTTGGGTGGTGGCGAAGGTCCGTCCAATCTTATCTGCGTTGAATCACCAATCTCGATCGGTTCGGCATTTGCGACCGAATCGAAATGGTTTGAATTCCCTTTCTTGTGGCAGGCATGATGATGAATTCCTCATCCTTTTTTCGTTTCGGTATGGTCACTGCGACAGCTCTGTGCCTTGCGATATTTTCGCTGGCCGGTTGCTCCGACTCCGACGAGGTTGACGTATTGAACGTCGGCGAGGAGGAAAATGCCAACCAGGGCGATAACACCGACCCAAACGGCAATAACGACCAATCCGATAGTGACGTCGGTACCAACGCCAACCAAGGTGGCGACGACGTCGGTGGCAATATGGGCGGTAGCGACGACACCGGAGCTAACAACACCAACGGTGGCGACGACATCGGTGCCAATATCGGTGGAGGTGGCGACACCGGAGGCGATACGGCCCCCGATCCGGACCCCACTGAAAGCGAAAATACGGAAACGCTTTTCGATGAAACCGTCCCACTTTCCAATGGATATACGGAAGTAATCGAAGTCGACGTTCCAGAAGACGTCTACTCCATCGCCATTTCCGTCACCGAAGGCCCGCCGGCCGATCACTATCTGGTCACCGACTGGCGGGGCCCCAACAATTTCCAGCTCATTCCCGACGGTTGGGAAGACCAGGAGGCTGTTTGCTACCAGAACTGCAATAATCGGGTCATCGCCAGCCCCGGCGCCTTCGGGGCATTGGCCCCGAACAATCCCGACTCCCAGGTGGAGGCGGGAACCCATCAATTTCGCGTCGGCACCAGCGACATGATGAGTGGCGGTTTTCTTTTCGAACCCAGCACTGCACAGATGGGCAATGACGTCCGGGTCACCGTCCACGCCGAAATCGTGGACGGCGCAGTCGATCGAGGCACCCTCGATCTCAATCTATTTTTCACTGGCGCCAACGGGTGGAGTGCCAGCAGCGCTCCGAGCGACACGACCGTCCAAGCCGTCATCGACGGCGTCGACGCCCTTTATGACCAGGTCAATATCGACATCGGCGAGGTCGCCTATCACGACGTCGATGAGAGCTTTCAGGTCATCGAGGATCTGATGTCGGGCACCGGCGATCTGGCACAACTTTTCGCCAAGTCATCGGAGGCTGAATTGGAGGGTCCCAGCGTATTTTTCGTCTCCGAATTGCGGATGGGCGGCTTTGGCTTTCAGGGCGGCGGTGGTGTGCTCGGCATCTCCGGTGGCATCCCGGGGCCGATGATCGTCGACGGTTCACCGCGAAGCGGCGTCGCCGTCGCCACCGATTCCTCCCAGGCTCAGGGAGCCCCGGGCATCGTCCACGTCACGGGCCATGAACTCGGTCATTACCTCGGCCTCTTTCACACCAGCGAACAATTCGCCATGCCCGGCACTCCGGCCCACGACCCACTTCCCGACACCGCCGAAGACGACCCCAGCCTCTTGATGCACGCCACTGGCGGCGGGGACACGATGTCTGAATGGCAGGGCCGGGTGATGCGTAAAAACCCATGGGTGTACTTCGATTGATCACCCGACACTCGATCACCCGACACTGGATATTGCCGATCTCAACGTTGGATCGATGCACTCGTATTTTTCGAGGAGTTTCAAGATGATGAAATCGACCTTTTTGCGCATCACCGGTCTCGCCCTGGCCATCGTGGCCCTATTGGCCAGCCCCGCTTTGGCTCAATCTCCGACCACCGGAGACAGCCACGATCACGGTGTTCACGAACTGGCAGACGATGACGCCACGGCCTTCGATCATATGGTCCGCGGCATCGACCTTCTTCCGGACCCCGCGGCCATGGAACAGCGCTGGCCCGACGTCAGCCAGCGCCTGATCGCGGTGGCCAAAGACGAACAAGCCACCACTTTTGAACGCTGGCGGGCTACCTCGTTGCTCGGTAATTTCGTGGACTCCACCACCGAGCAGGCCCTCATCGACCTCACCGATGACTCCGAGCCGCGTGTGCGGGCCATGGCATATTACGTTCTGGGGGCAGCATTTCTCAACGCCGGCGATGATGAGCTCTTTTCCCACATCAAATCCGGGCTCGACGACGACGAGGCCCGCGTACGAGCCGACGTCGTTCGCTCTCTGGGATGGACGAAACACAGCGAAGCCGGTGAGCTTCTCGACGAGCTGGCCTCCGGTGACGACGAGACGCTCCAATCCATCGCCGAGCGCTCCTTGCAACGCCGCAGCGAATAACAACCGGGCCCCATCGGTTGTACAAAAGTGCAAAAACGGTGCATTTCTGCACCGTTTTGCAGCTCTGTAGGCCAAATGCATTCATCACCGATATAAGAGGAGTCCACCCGTGACGACGTCCGATTCATCGCCGGGAGGCAAGATCTCCACTACATGGCGCCGACTTCGGGCGCGGCGGACGACGCGTTGGGCCATGGACATCGCCCTTGTGGTCATCGCCATCGCGCTGATTTCGGCCTTTCAATCCCGACATCTATTAAGCAGCGACGATCCACTCCCGCCGGCCGAACTGGAGGCCCTCGACGGCTCGACATTGAGTCTCGACGAACTCGATGCACGGCGAACGGTCATCTATTTCTGGGCCCCCTGGTGCGGAGCCTGTGATCTGCAATCCGGGGCCATCGAGGCCCTGCACGAACGTGCCGGAGAGGACCTGCAAGTCATCAGCGTCGTATTGGGCTACGGCGATCGCAGCGAAGTGCAGCGCCATATCGAATCTGAGGAAATCGGCTATCCCGTTTACCTGGGAACACAGAGTTTAAAACATCGTTTTCAGGTCAACTCCTATCCCACCATCTACATCATCGATGACGAGCTGCGCATCCGGCATGGTCTGGTGGGATATACCACCCGCTTTGGCATTCAGGCCCGTCTGTGGATCTAGGAAGCCCCGGACTGCACCACCGGTGGCAGCCATATTGAAAACAGCGAACACCGGCCTTTCGAGGGGAAGCGTTGACCCGACCTTGAATGCTACGTAGGATAGCGCCGCAATGGCTCGCCACCGTCGTATCCCCCATGAAATGTGAGACTTCATGACCCGCCGAAAAACCATCCGCGACATCCATCGACTCTATACCGACCAGACGCCGATCACCATGGTCACGGCCTACGATTTTACCTTTGCCAGGCTCGTCGAAAAGGCCGATCTCGATATCATTCTCATCGGCGACAGCCTGGGCAATGTCATTCAGGGTCACGACACCACGGTACCCGTGGAGGTCGACGATATCATCTATCATACCCGGGCGGTCATGCGCGGCAGTCATTCGGCTCATATCGTGGCTGACTTGCCGTTTATGAGCTATCAAGCCAGCAACGACGACGGTCTTCGAAACGCCGGACGGCTACTCAAAGAAGGAGGAGCGCAGGCGGTCAAATTGGAGGGCGGTGAAACCCTGGCCCCCATGATCGAGCGCATGACCGACGCCGGGATTCCCACCGTCGGCCATCTGGGCCTGACCCCTCAGTCGGTCCATGCCTTTGGGGGCTTTCGCGTCCAGGGCCGCGGCGACGACGCAGCGCGACAACTCTTGGCCGACGCCCGCGCCCTGGAAGACGCGGGCATTTATCTGCTGGTGTTGGAAATGGTCCCCACCGAGTTGGCCCAACGGGTCACGGAAGCCCTCTCCATCCCCACCATCGGCATCGGAGCCGGCTCCAAAACAAGCGGGCAGGTCCTGGTCATTCAAGACCTATTGGGAATGAATAGCGATTTCGAACCGCGCTTTTTGAAACGCTACGCCAATCTGGAGAGGACCATCGTCGACGCGTTGAGTACTTATGGAGATGAAGTACGCCAGCACCACTTTCCCAATGACGACGAACACGCCTATTGAGGTCGGCCATTGCAACGTGTCACCACCATTGCCGATGCCCGCAGCGCTTGCTCCCAGTTGGCGGGGACAATCGCCTTCGTGCCCACCATGGGTTTTTTGCACGACGGTCACCTCGCACTGATGCGAGAAGGCCTTCGACGGGCCGACCACCTCGTGGTCAGCGTCTTCGTAAATCCCACCCAATTCGGGCCCGGCGAAGACCTCGAAGACTATCCACGGGATCTCAAAGGGGACGCAAAAAAATGCCGCAATCTGGGCTGTGACGTCTTTTTTGCGCCACGCGACGAGCCGGTCTACGCCGACCAGCACAGCACTCGAGTCATCGTCGATGATCTCGATCGCTCGCTATGCGGTCAGAGCAGACCGGACCACTTTTGCGGCGTGACCACCATCGTCACCAAATTATTCAATATCATCTCCCCCGATATCGCCGTCTTTGGCCAAAAAGATCTGCAACAATTGGTCATCATCGAACGCATGGTCCGCGATCTGAACTTCCCCATCGAAATCATCGGCGTCCCCATCGTGCGTGAGAAGGACGGATTGGCGATGTCGAGCCGAAACCGCTACCTCGACGAAGCCCAGCGCCGCCAGGCCACCTCACTGAGTCGAAGTCTGGTCGCCGCCCACCGAGCCCATAGCGAGGACCCGGCACTGCCCTGTGGTCGATTGGTGGATGTGGTGCGAACTCGACTCTCCGAACTCGACGAGGCCCGTATCGACTATGTCGAATGTGTCCATCCCCAAACCCTCGTTCCCTATGAAGAAGATGCTCCCATCGGTCCCGACGGAGCGGTCATGGCTATGGCCGTCTACTTTGGGTCTGCACGGTTGATCGACAACCTACGCATCGATCGCCCCCTTCCCGATGGTCCACTCAGGAGTCTGAAATGAAGCGAAAAACGCTGTGGTTGTTCGCCTTTTTGTCGCTCACACTGCTCTTCGTCGCCTGCGGCGAGGAGGAGGAAGAAGAAGAACCGGTCGATCCAATCGATCGCTGTGATGCCGAGGACTTGCGAGCCTTTGCTGAGGGCTCGATCTCTGTAGACGAGGAGACGACGACCTTTGAGGTATCCGGTGCCGATTCGGCACCGGGACGTATCTCGGCAAATGAAATTCGCATCCAACTCGGTTCCGCCGTCCCCCCCGGGGGCGAAGAGGCTGAGCCGGTGATCATGCGCATCTACGATCCCAATAGTCCCTTGAACTTCGCCACGCACCTATCGGAATTGACGGAGAGCGGACCACTCGAACTCGATGTTATCGACGCCTCCGAGGTTCCCGCGGGCTCTCAAGACCTGACCTCCCTCGATCAATTCGACTGCTCTATCGACGATGATGCCACGGTCTGCGTGCAGGTCGGCTTCGACTCCGCCGGTGACGGCATCTTATTTGACGATGACGAGTTGGTCTACAACGCCATCGGCGGCACGGTCACCATCGATGGGTTCGACCCCAATCCGCCCACCTTTTCCGCGCATTTCGATGTCCAATTGGGCCGCAACGTGTTGACCTTCGGCGATGATTCGACGGGACATTTCGAGGGATGCCTTCGACCGCGTTATCAGCCCGATCAGGATTATTGGACTCTCAACTGAGAAGCTGACCGTTTTTGAGGCTTACCACCTTGACAGTCCCACGGGTCGGAATTAATACCTGAATGCCCACTCAGTTTCGGCGCGCTCCGCCGCGCCCGGCGCAACCACAACATTTTTGGAATCGAATTCATGGCCAAACCGGATAAGAAACGTGGAACCTCGCAAAAACGCGAGTGCATTCTGGAGGCCGCTCTTCGGGCCTTTGCCAGAAACGGATTCTACAATACCCGGGTCTCCGACATCGCCAGCGAGGCCGGCGTCGCCGATGGCACCATCTATTTGTATTTCAAGAATAAAGACGATCTTTTGATCTCACTTTTCGAAGATCAGATGGAGTGGATCATCGACCGGTTGCGCCACGAACTGGCCGCCGTCGATGGAGGCGTGTTGAATCAACTTCGCTCCTTTATTCATCTGCATTTTCGCCTCGCTGTAGAGCGCCCGGATCTGGCGGAGTTTATCACGGTCGAGCTGCGCCAGAGTGCGAAATTCGTCAAGGAATACGAAAACCCCAAATTCGCCGACTACCTCAAGATGCTTTATTCACTCATTGAGCGAGGCCAAGAGGAAGGCGTGTTGCGCACCGATCTGGACCGTCGCCTGGTGACGCGAGCGATTTTCGGCGCCCTTGACGAAGTGCTGCTCCAACTGGCCTTGCTTCCCGATGCACCCGATGATGTCTCCGATGAAGCCTATCAAATTGCAGAGATGATCATCGACGGACTTCGGGTCCGTTCGTCAGAATCCTTGTCCCCCACTGGATGATTTTCCTTAAATCAGGAGGAATAACGTGAAAATTCTCGCCACAGTAAAGCGGGTCACCGACCCGGATATGAAGATCAAAATCAAGCCCGATGAAACCGGTGTGGTCACCGAGGGCGTGGAATACAAGATGAACTCCTTCGACGAATACGGCGTCGAAGAAGCGATCTCCATCAAAGAGGAGCACGGCGGCGAAGTGGTCGTGGTCTCCATTGGTCCCGCGGCATCGACCAAGGAATTGCGCACGGCGATGGCCATGGGTGCCGACCGGGCCATTTTGGTCGAAACCGACCAAGATCTGGACAGCGACGCGGTCGCCCGAGTTCTCACGGAAGTCGTGGGCCGCGAGGAGCCCGACGTCATCGTCATGGGCAAACAATCCGTCGACAGCGATCGCAACCAGGCGGCGCAACTCTTGGCCTCCTACCTCGGCTGGCCGCAGGCGACTTTTGCCTTCAACGTCGACATCAGCGACGGCTGGGCAACGGTGGGCCGCGAGGTCGACGGAGGAACGTCGACCAAGCGCATCGAGCTGCCCGGCATCATCACCGCCGATCTGCGACTCAACGAACCGCGTTATGCGAGCCTTCCCGGCATCATGAAAGCCAAGCGAAAGCCCCTTGACACCTTGACCCCCGACGAACTCGGCGTCGACATTGCCCCACGGGTCAACGTCCTCAAATTCGAGGCTCCCGAGGAGCGCGAAGCCGGTGAGATTCTGGAAGACGTCGACGAACTCGTCGACCGTCTGCAAAACGAGGCCAACGTCATCTAGTCAGAGGCTGCCCGGTTTTCGATTTCGACCTGCATTTTGCACGATTCACAGACGATCCAACACCATCAGGAGTCATCATGGCCAACGTACTCGTTGTTGCCGAACACGTCGACGGGGTCCTTCGAAAGGTCACCCGATCGGCGATCACCTTCGCCCGCGAAGCCGCTGCCTTGACCGGTGGCAACGTCGAAGTCTTGCTGCTGGGAAGCGATGTCGACAACATCGCCGAAGAGCTGTCCACTTCCGGTGTCTCGCGCGTTCTCTATGCCAATGACCCGGCCTACGCCCACTACCTGGCCGAAAATTACGCGCCGGCGATCGCCGCGGCCGCCGAGGAGATCGACGCCGCCATCGTTTGTTCCCCGTCGAGCACCACCGGCAAAGACATGCTGCCCCGAGTGGCGGCGAAACTGGAAGCCGGCATGGTCTCCGACGCCATCAGTGTAGAGAATGACGACGGGCTCAAATTTCGCCGTCCATTGTGGGCCGGAAACGTCATCACCACCGTGGAGGTCGTCACCCCGGTCAAGGTCGTCTCCGTGCGAACCACCGACTTTGAAGCCAGCGAGTCCACCAGCGATGCCGCTCCGGTCGAGGCCTTCGATCCGGGCACTGGAGCTGCGGACGGAGTGGAATTCGTTTCCTTCGACCAGGTCAAAAGCGAGCGACCGGAGTTGACGGATGCCGAAGTCGTCGTCGCTGGTGGGCGCGGACTTGGCTCCGGAGACAATTTCGAGATGATCATGAAGCTAGCCGACAGCCTAAAAGGCGCGGTCGGTGCCACCCGAGCCGCTGTCGACAGCGGTTACGCCCCCAATGACTGGCAGATCGGGCAGACCGGAAAGGTCGTCGCCCCTCAATTGTATTTTGCGATTGCCATCTCGGGAGCCATCCAGCACCTGGCCGGCATGAAGGGCTCCAAGAATATCGTCGCCATCAACAAGGATCCGGAAGCCCCGATCTTTCAGGTCTCCGATTACGGACTCGTCGCCGATGCCTTCGAGGTCGTCCCCGAGTTGACCGAAAAACTTCAGAAAGTGTTGGACTGAGCAGGTTCCCATTAAAAAGAATAAGAGCTGCAAGGGGCGCCGCAATCCGAGGATCGGATTGCAGCGCCCTTTTTTGTTGCTCCAATCAGCTGTTCAGCCCTCCCAACGCTCCAGCGGTGTTGTCTCGTGTTCTACGGGCACAACGACCATATGCGTCGGGACCCTGGCCATGACGGCTGAAACCATCTCACCGGAGCCCATTGCCGCATGGCTATTTGCGCCGGCGACGACGAGATCAAACTCCCCCTGATGAGCCATCTCAGCGATCTCCTCGACGGGATCACCAAACCGTATGGTGCGCTCACCGATCAACTCATCGGCTCGTTGTCGGATGGAATGCGGAAATTGAAGAGTGTCCACAATATCATCGAAGAGGCCTCTGAGCTGTGGCTCGATAGCCGCTTCAAGGGCCTTGAGTTCGAGATCGAGATGACGCTTTATCATGGTCCGTATATCTTCTCGAAAGGGTGATCTCGTCACGTGTACCAATTGCAGCTCAGCGTTCAATTCAATGGCCAATGCGGTCGCCACTTCTACCACCCTTGTCGAGTGGTGCTGTAAGTCGACGGCCGCCAATATTCGATCCACCGTGGGCACCACGTCATAGTCTCGAATCAATGCCACCGGCTGGGTCGCCGTCGCCACCAGCCGACCACTCGTCGAACCGAGTCCCCCGGCGAATACACCGTTTTCACCAAAGGCACCGGCGACGATCATCTCCTGTTCGAAACGACCGCACCACCGTCGAATCATGGCGCTGCTGGAACCGAACTCGATGATCGGATCCGCGCGAAAGCGCCCCCGCAGAGATTCGTCGAACTCGAAATAACGTTCCATTTCATGGCGGGCCGCTTCGGCGATCTCTGCCTCGAACTCCCGATCGTCTTCACCCA
Organism: Myxococcales bacterium; assembly: GCA_007119595.1. GTDB lineage: Bacteria > Myxococcota_A > Bradymonadia > Bradymonadales > Bradymonadaceae > SLJM01. Next base: position 13,156 of record SKPJ01000451.1, on the reverse strand, counting down.
ACGCTGCATAGGGAAAGAGCACGGAGCGCACGTAGGAGGGCATGGCCTCCACGGCATGGGCAAGTTGAAGTCGCACCGGATTTTTTCCGGTACCGTCATCGCGACCTCGACCCAGTTGACGTGCAAAGGCCAGCGCGGAGCGGCTGAAACTCGAAAAATCAAGGGGCACCAACACCTGATCGACCTGATACATTCAGCGCTCACCTATTGGATCGAATCTTCATCACTCGATCAATATTGATCGAATGTATCGGGATGTCCGTCGCCGGTCGTATCCCAACCGATGCGTGTTCGCTCTCCACCGTCGTAGTACTCCCAGACATCGACCCGGCCATCGTTGGATGCGTCGCGCTCGACGCGAAGTAACTTGCCATCACTGCCGAAGAATTGTTCGATCGGAAAGGAACCGTCAAAGCGGCTGGCCATCAACTTTCGTGTCACCCGGCCATTTTCATAAAAGACCACCACATCGACATTGGGCGTCGCATCGAGCGACATCTCCTCTTCGATCAACTCCCCATCTTCGTCGTAGTACTGCCACATATCGACGTTGCCGTCGAAATTCATATCTCGTTCCACCCGCACCAATTGTCCCACGGGATTGTAAAACATCCACTGATCGGCTTCGCCGCTTCCGTTGAGGTCGGCTTTTTCCACTTCGAGCCCGTCGTGGACCAGATTGCCATGGCGAGCGCGCTCCTCTTTTATCTCCCCCATTGGCGTCTCGTCATCCTGAATGTCACTGGAACAACCGGGTGCCAAGGCCACCAACATCACCAGAGCTGCGACAAGCGTCGCATTCACAATGAACTCACCCCGCCCTCCGGAGCTATGACAACCTGTTTTGTACAATAAATTCACGATTTTCTCGCATCCGTTGAAGCACTCTCGCCAATACCGGCGCGACAAAGGATCATCGCACACCGGTATCGAACGCACCTCCTTGAGGTTGTTGATTACTATCAGATCTGCCCGACCGGTGACAACGACTGGGAATGCCACGAATTTGCCCTATCCCCGGTTTTTCGATACATAAAACCACGATGAACTCACTCAACGCGGTGTCGCTCAAGGACCCAGTCCATGCAGATTCGTCTCCCATTATTGCTCGCACTCTCCGTATTTTTCATCACTCTCGGATACGGTTGTAGCATCGATCGGATCGAGGGATCCCAGCAAGCTGGACAAGAATGTGGGAACGACGCCGAGTGTGCGCAAGGTTTGATCTGCAGCGAGCGCAGATGCCGCCCGGTGAGCTATGGAGCAAGTGGTACAGCAAATGAAGATGTGCCGATCACCGACGATACCGACGTGGGAACTTCCGAACCGGAGACCGGCCCCATAATACACTACGACACCCCTCCACCGCTTCCGGAGCCTGACACACCTCCCAACGACCATGATGTGCCCAATCAGGTGTCGGGCCCCGGAGAATGCGATCTCGGTGATTCCCGCTGTGCCTCGCCGACAAGCACAGAGCATTGCATGGGTTTCGATTCGGAAAGCGCCGAATGGATGGAACGACCGTGCCCCAACGATCACTCCTGTGTCGATGGAGAATGCGTCGTCGATTGTGGCCCAGATGAAGTCTACAATCCGATCAGCGGCGAATGTGTAGCCGAGGAACAGGAGTGTTGCGAAGGAGGGTGCAACGACGACGAGTTATGTCATCAATGCAGTTGTGTGAGCTACGACCCCGCCACCTGCCAATTCCAAAATCAGCCCTGCGACGTAGATGGACAATTCTCCGGTGGTTATATGTGCACGAGTTTTGGCGAGTTTTCCGAACCTCGCTGCATGGGATTATGCAATCCTCCGGCCGCTAATCCCGACGCCACATGTCCCGACCCGGATTCGATTTGTCTCTATGAGGACACCAGTCAACCCAACGGCTCGTGCATGACGGACTGCTCGATCGACGATATATGCGGCGACGAAGGCATGCGATGTATTCATCACGGCGCCGCCAACGACGACGGATTGTGCATGCCCACCACCGGCTCCGGCAACGTTGGAGATTCCTGCAATCCCGATGACTTCTTCGACTGCGGTGCCCACGCGATCTGTGTGGGCGGGACCTGTCATCAATCCTGCCGTCCTTTCGATCTCGACGAATCGGATTGCCCGACGGGTTCATCCTGTCTTGCCTTCGGAGCTAACCTCGGCATGTGCGCCCTCGATACCAGTGTCGGCGACGGCTCTTGCACCAACGAATTTACCGCCTGTAGTGAGGACGCCACCGGCTGTTTTCAAGATTTCGACGGCGGCGGACTTATCTGCTACGAATTTTGCCGGCTCCAGACAGAGGGTGCCGACGACTGCCCCAGCGACTACACCTGCTTTCAACACGATCCCCAAAACGAAGCCCTCGGGATGTGCATCGAGCAAGACAATGCCCCCTGATTTCTCCGTAGTTCCCATCCGGAAACTCTCTAATCACAAAAGCGCAGCGCCTTTGCGGGCGCTGCGCTTTCCCAATCATGGCTTAACTGTCATCATCGGTCGTACGCGTCAGACCGTGAAAATATGCTCCAACTCCTCGATGACTGCATCCTCCGTCGCCTCCTTGGCGACGGCCATCTCTTGGACCAGAAGGCGCTGGGCTTTGTCCAACATCTTTCGCTCACCGAAGCTGAGCGCCTTTTCGAATTTCAATAAATTCAAATCGCGCAATACCTCGGCGATTTCATAGGGGCTACCGGTCTGGATCTTTTCTAGATAGGCCCGATAACGACGATTCCAGGTCTGCTGATTGAGATCGACATCGCGCTCTCGCAAGATGTCATAGACCTCCTCCAACTCCTTGTCGTCCATCACCGTGCGCAGACCTACATTTTCAACATTGCTGACGGGAATCATGATTCGTTTGTCGGAGTCCATGACCCGCAATACGTAGAATGTCTGACTGCTCCCCATGATCTCTTTGGTATCGATTCCCACGACTTCGGCCACCCCCTGGGCGGGATAAACAGCTTTGTCTCCAACGTTGAATGGGGTTGTCGTCACCTTGCGTCTCCTTACCAATTTGAAGGCTGTGTGGGGAACGGGTTACCGGCGATTTCTTCGCCCCCTGATTCATCGGCAAGCGCATCGATTGTACAGCGCGATTGCGAAGGGGAACGGGGGGCAAATACTGTAGCCCTATAAGCCTCGATCCCAGGGACCATCTCCACACGTTACAACTGTCTTGGCAGTTCTAGTATCAATCCATCACACGACGGCGTCGGCATTGATTTCGACGGCGTCGATCGGCAAAAAATATCGTCTGGACAATGTCCGACCCGTGCGCTAAGCACTGGCCATCTCTCAATCCAGACGACTCAAAATGCTTCCGTGTGCCGCTTTTCAGTGCGGAGTTTTGATTCCCACTGGCACACTCAAAGGTCCGACCAGCTTACTGATTTGGCAACCAGAAGACAAGCCGAAGCGGCCTTGTGATGGGCCTATCGCCCCCTCGTTTTCAATTCAGGGGCCATCCCTTGCCAACCTATGGAAGTCGACTGAGAGCCGAAAAATTCCCTGCTCTGCCTTTGCTCTCCATCCAAGAGGACAAAAAATCGCCGACACCAGCGTGCAGCGTCGGCGATTCCGGATGCCCTCTGCTTCGGATCAGCTTCGACGTAGTTCGGCGGGCTGAACGAGCTTTTGTTGGCGGGCCACGTCGAGCAGTTTCGGCACCGTAAAGCGATTGATCTTCGCCTCGTAGTCCTCGTTTCCGTTGGGGAATTTGGAGGCCATGATGGCGTCGATCAGCTCCTGCTTGGAGCCGAATTTATCGCTCAACAATTGGTGCGCTCCCCACAATCGCAACAATTTGCGGTTGCTCATCGTCTGGATGCGATACTCCAAGGAGTGGGCCTCGTCTTCGTCCTCCGGATGATCGAGGAGGTCAAAAACCTTTTTGGCCAATTGGGCCTTGGAGCCATGTTCATCTTCTACGATTTGCAGTGGACTTTTTTTACTCATTTTTTTCTCCCGTAAGAATAGGCCATCCTCGTTTTGCCCCGAAAGGGAGCTATCTCGATGAGGACCCAAAAGACGCGTCAATCGCCCCGGGCAACGTCGGCGGTGTTCCGGGAGGTCGACCGCCGGTGCCGCTGTGGCAATCTGGCGCCGCGACGGATGATTTCGTCGCGTATTGATTGTTGAGTACCACGACTGGGCGTGGCAACGTATGACAGGCTGCGCCAAAGCCCATATAGCAATATGGGTCAGACAACCTCGAAAAAACGCCTCGAACGGGTACCAGAGAGCCACTATGCGTGCAAGTCTCACCGCAATCGCCGCCATCCTGTTGGTGGTATCGGCCCTTTTTATCGGCTGCGACCGACAGGAGGCATCGGAGCCGAGCGACGAAAAGGCCGCCGAACAAAAAGGGGAAGACGTCGTCATCTATGGTGGCGGCCTAAAGCTGACACTGGAGGAGGTCAATCAACAGGTGGAGCGCATGCGCCTGTTGGCCCCCGGGGTGGCACAGGGCGAGCTGCCCGACGGTGACCCGGACTGGATGAAAGCGCCCCATGTCCAGATCGATTTGATCCGAAATCTGGCCCGCTTTCATATCGTGCGCCGCGCCGCCGAAGAGCGCGGTCTCGAGATCACTGCCGCCGAAGAAACCTCCTTTCTCGCCGAACACGAACCACTCAAACGCTATCTACCGCTGCTGCAAAATGGCGAGGATGCCGATGCCCTTGGCGACGAACTCGACGCCGTCGGCCTTAGCATCGACGACGTTCGCCATCTGATCCACGACATGATCCTGACCGAAAAATTGACCCAGGCTCTGGCCGAAGAGTTTTCGGACGAAGAATTGTGGGCGATCTACCAACAGGCCCACGATGAAGCCGACATCATCGCCGTGCGCCTCCACAACACGCCGGCCTCCCATGAAATCGACCGCGCCCTCGACCAATACGACGCCGAAATTCGCGCATTTTATCGAGAACACAGAAATCGCTACCGGATTCCGCCCCAGGTGATTACGACGATTCTCAAAGCGGACTCCGACGATGAGAATCCCCCGCTGGAGGAGGCGGCCGAGCAACTCGGCGAAGGCGATCGCGACCCGGCGGACATCGCCTCGGACTTCGGCCTTACGCTTGAGGCAGAGCTCTCCGTGACCAGGCATGAAAACCCGGCGGCCCATCAATCGGAGGTCGGCGCCATCGGTGTGCTCTGGGAGAGCCGGCGAGGACCCTACGCCTGGAGAGTGGAGCAAAAAACGGAGGCGCAACCGCGCTCTCTGGATCGACCACTTCGCCGCGAGATCGCTTCTCGTGTATTGCGCGAGCAAGAGGGAATCACCCCGTCGAATCGCCAGCGAGCCCAGCGAGCACGCGAGATCCTCGCCGAACCCGATGCCGATCAACCACTGAGCGAGTCCATGCAAGCCGATCTGATTGAACGACTTGAAGAGGCGGGATTTGAAGTCATTCACACCGGGTTATTCTCCCTGCAGGGATCGGAGGTGATCCCCGAGATTGGACTTGCGGAAAATGTTGTCGAGGCCCTGCAAAAACGGGATCTCGACGATCCGGTCACCGATCCCATCCTGGACCGCAACGCGGTCTACGTAGCCCGCATCGTGGAGCGAAACCATCCCGACCGGGAGCAGTTTGACGAGGAACGCGACGCCTTTCGCGAACAGTTCTTGGAGCGCAATCGCCACCGTCTCGTCGACAATTACGTACGCAAATACCAGCGAGATGAGGGTGTTGAGTTCAACACTCGCCCCCTCGTTGAACACTACGGGCCCTATAAAAAACCAGAGAATTTGCAGACACCGCCATCTGCTGGCGACCCACCATCTGCTGTCGACGATGACGAAGGCGCCCCCCAATGAGTCGTGGCGAAGCTCTCCGTTGTGTTCAATAGCAGGTAATCGGGGTGGACGCCGCGTCGTAAAATCCGCCGATATTCGGCTCGTCGCCCTCCCAGTCGAACTCCGGATAGCGCACCTCGCACAGCGTCAACCCCTGGGCTGGCGCGGTCCTTCCGGCCAGCCGCCGATCCCCGGTCTCCAGCACCTGGTGGACCCGACTGGCATCGAGACGGCCGAGCCCGATCTCCACGATCGTTCCCACCATGACGCGCACCATATGCTGCAAAAAGGCGTCTCCTTCCACGATGACGTCGACAAACGGTTCGTCCGTGTCGGCGACAACTTCCACTCGCTTCATACAACGCACCGTGGTGGGGCTGGAGCAATGAACCGATCGAAACCCCGCAAAATCGTGTTCACCCACAAATTGTCGCGCCACGCTCGCCATCAGCTCCTGATCGAGAGTTCCGCAGACATGCCAACACCGGTGGCGTTCAAAAGGATGGACAAAGCGGTGATTCCAGATCCGGTACCGGTAGCGCTTTCCCCGCGCGCTGTGGCGTGCATGAAAGGCATCGTCGGCCACCTCGGCGCGTACGATACAGATATCGTCGTCGGTCAGGCCATTTAAGCCCCGGCAAAAATCCCAGATCGTGCGATCCGTATCATGGCGAAAATGAGCCACCTGGCCTCGGGCATGGACCCCGGAATCGGTGCGGCTCGCCCCCTGCACTTTGATCGCTTCGTCGGCGTCCAAAATCCGCGTAAGCGCCGCCGTCAATTCTCCCTCGATGCTGCGATCCCGGGCTTGAATCTGCCAGCCGTGATAATTCGTGCCGTCATAGGCGATATGCAAACGGATCGTCGGCATCGAGGAGTACCAAATACCTGTAGAACGCCATCAAAACTCAAAGGCCAACCCGATCGCCCAATGGTCGGCGCTGAGGTCGATTCGCTCCTCGTCCAACATTCGGGTCCAGGTGTGCTCGAAGAAGAGATAGGAATTGGCGATGCCCCACGTCATATCGAAGGCCGCGGCGCTCGATGGATCGATAAAATCGAGGTGGAGATGAATTCCGGCTGTAAAGTGCCATCCCGGCTGCCCTCCAGCACCGCGAGTGTCTCCGACAGTAGCGGTATCACCGCCGGGATTTTTGACTCTCCAGAGGTTATAATTGAGCCCTCCTTTGAGCACGGGAACCAGCGGAACCCCATGGTGGAGAGCGCTGTAATCGTAGCGATAGACAAGGGAAGAGCGCAGGGGAATGATCCGAAAAGACGCCGTCTCATCAGAGTCGACCTCGGCACCGGTGGTGGCGTCTCGTGCTACGCTGCTGACCCGACCGTATCCCCCGTGAATGCCGAGGCTCAACTTCCCGACCCCCTGCCATAGATGATAGTCGAAGGCCATTTCACCGTAGAACATGGAGCTTCCGCCGAAGAACTCCTCATAGGGGCCATTGTCAAACTCGGAGTCCACGTTGGGCTGATAGGGACCCAATTTGTACTCCATCATCCCCCTCGTCTCCCGCACATCTCCACCTGCTTCGGCATCCGCAAATGTCAAAGCCATTACGGCCATCGCGCAACTCAGTGCGGCGACCCGTCGCAAAATCGCTCTGTTCGTCGTCCTCATCGTCGGCCATCCTTTGCTGCAAGTACCACGGCTTGACTATGCTCGGTACGATACGTCTTTCTTCGCCACCACGCCGCGCTGACCATCAACGCGGCGATTACCCACACCAAATTCGTGGAGCCCGTGGAGGTAGTGTGGCAACCGTATCCTCCCTGCTCACCTCCCCCGGCACCGATATAGTAGTCCCAAAAATCAGAGGTCTCTACGACCGTCGCCTCCAGCGGTGCCGATGCCGCGCTATAATTGCCCGCTTCATCTCTGGCGACCATTCCGACATATACTGTGGATCCCCCCTCCAATTCGGCAGTGATCTGACCGGAATCCGATTCCTCTCCTTCGACGGCGCGAGGACTGCGGGGATTGGCGATGGTATCGAGTAGATCTCCCTCGGCGAATGGCTCCGGGGAGTAAAATACGAGATGTCGTCGGACGTCGGTGGTGGGCGAGCGATCAAATTCGACGCGAATCGAATTCTCAGTGGCGATGGCGTCGGTCAACACCGGCCGCTCCGGCCGAATGAGATCCAAGACGAGGCGCACTTCCGCAAATCCCCACTCCGCAAAATCGAGCCCTGTGCCTCCATAATCGCGTATCCGCAACTGGACGTAATAGCTTTCATCCAGCTCTCCCTGGTCGCAGACATCGACATTGGTCAACCCGGTCAACGTCTCGAAGGTGATATCGGCGTCGACCTCGTTTTCCACTAACACGACGTCGTCTTCATCGACCTGACCGGCGCAGTCTTCATGCATATCTCCGTCGGTGCGTCGACAGGAAATCTGGCGCTCCTCACCGCGGGGAAAATTGTAGTGATAAACGCCCCCGTATAACTCGGGCTCCACGGCCACCAATACGGTGGTCTCGAAAATGGCGTTGAGGGTGGGATTGGAATCCACCAATGTCGGGCATTGCTCGATACCGGCGTAGAGCGTCCCATTGTCGAAGCGGTGATTGGGCTCCATGGTAATGTTGACGGCATCGACAAAACGCGTCGTCTGCGGGGAATGGGCCTGGGCTGGAGCCGGCGCCCATGCGGCCAGCGCCAGTGCTGCGGCAATCGCCGCGGTCATCACCTGGTGCATCGACTTGCTATTCATGAATGGTCCTCTACTGCGAATGACTCGGCAATTTGTACGGCATTGAGCGCTGCGCCCTTGCGCAGATTATCGCTGACGACCCAGAAGTGAAGGGTCTGTGGCCGATCGAGATCGCGGCGGATACGGCCGACCCAACAGGGATCGGTATCCGTCGCCGGCCGCGACAATGGATATTGGGCCGATGCGGGATTGTCGAGCACCTCCACACCGTCGGAATCTCGCCAGATCTGACGAATTTCATCGACGTCGACGGCTCGGCCCAGATCGACGGTCACCGCCTCACTATGACATCGGAGCACGGGCACCCGAACGCAGGTCGCAGATATCTCGAGGGCGGGATCGTCGAGAATTTTTCGGGTCTCCCGGATCATCTTGAGCTCTTCGCGGGTAAATCCGTTTTCATCGAAGACATCGATATGGGGCAGGGCTTCAAAAGCCAGCGGGTGGGCAAACGTCGACGGAGCCGGTTCTTGTTCCCCCTTGATATACGCCCGGGCGCCCTCCATCAGCTCGTCCACCCCGCTCTGACCGGCCCCAGAAGCCGATTGGTAGGTGCTGACCACCACCCGCTCAAGCCCGTATTGATCGACCAAAGGCTTCAATGCGACCACCATTTGGATCGTCGAACAATTGGGATTGGCCACGATACCCCGATGATCTCTAGCTGCCTGTTGGTTGACCTCTGGAACCACCAACGGCACGCCGGCGTCCATCCGAAATGCGCTGGTATTATCGATGACCACCGCACCGGCATCGACCGCCCGTTGAGCGTGACGCCGACTCACCGTAGAGCCCGCCGAGAATAGTGCAAAGTCGACACCTGAAAAATCAGCTTCTTCCAGGTCCTCGACGACCACGCTTTGCCCCCCGCACTGCAGCGTTCGACCCGCCGAACGATGGGAGGCCATCGCCCGCAGGTTGGCGATGGGAAATTCCCGCTGCTCGAGCACCGAGAGCATCTCGCGGCCCACTGCTCCGGTCGCTCCCACCACGGCCACATCAAATCCTCGTTCACCCATGGAAGACCTCGTCATTCGTTGAACTGCTCCTCCGATTCGTCGACCACGCGTCAACGCCGGGGCGCGCACCTTATAGCAAAGGTTTCTAGACAGGCAACCAGGCCCATAAATCAGCGCTTCCGGTTAAGAAACCGCAAGCATCAGTCTCAATCACGCCAAAAATATTCAATAAAAACCAAATCCAGGAAAGCCCGGCCCTTTGTGGCACCTATCGATCCTCAAATCTGATCGGGATTTTGTCACCCAGTGCTTCCACAGCAAGGCCCGCGAATGGGGCATCGTATCGTAACATGATGCTAAAACTTGACCCGGTGGTCACACTTTTGCTAGCGTCCGCCATGGAAGTCCTAATGTTCCGGAAAAACCGGTTCTGTCTGGCTTTTTTAATTGAGCTTGAGCCAGGCACGAAGTCATTCAGCTCTGGAGGCATTGCCCATGAACGTGAAACAACTCTTCAAATTACTCATTGTAGTCCTTCTCTCCGCAGGCCTCGCTGTTTCGGTGGCATGTGGTGATGATGAAGGTCAGGAAACTCAACCGAATCAGGATCTGAACGTCGACGAGGAAGACGACGACGATGATGATGATGACGACGATGATGACGATGATGACGACGATGATGACGACCCCAATAACGACGAGCCCAATAACGACGAGCCCAATAACGACGAACCCAATAACGACGAACCCAATAACGACGAGCCGAACAACGACGAGCCCGGCAACGGAATCGATCTAGCCGACCCGGCTCCGACCTGTGATGACACCCCGGCTCCGGATCGCTGCGAAATCAGCGCCGATGAATTCGATGATTGGGGCCCGGCGACTCATATCGACATGCTCGCCATCGCCGAAGATGACTGCTGCATCGACTTCGATGATAGTGGAGACCCTGACAACGCCCTCTTCGATCTGCTGAACTTGGATGCTACTCCAGATATCGGAGAGACCAATGCTGGCATCCAACAGAGCATTGAGAACGGCGATATCAATATCGTCTTTGAACACGATGGATTGGCGGCGATCGAAGCCGGCCAAGACTACACCATCAACTTCCTTCTCGCCGAAGAGATCGACGAGACCGATGGCGCCACCATCGATCCCGCCAGCTTCGAAGAGGGCTCCCACCCCCACGCCGTCATTCCCGACGCCGTGACATCTGGAGACCTCGACCTCAAAGCCGGACCGGGTACCGTGTTGTTGTCCCTTGATCTGGGCGCCCTCATCGACGGCGGAGATGACGCCGGAGTTCTCAATCTGGCGATCACCAATGCCAGCGTCGAAGCCGATATGGTCGCCTCCTCGAGCACCGTCGACGGTGGCGTGGTATTGGACAACGGAATCCTCGGTGGTCTGTTGATGACCGAAGATCTCGTCGCCGCCATCAACGAATTCTCCAGCACCTGTGAGTGCCTGGGCAATCCGGAGTCCATCGTCGCATTCGATGACGGTATGATCAGTTGCGAGACCCAGAACTTCCCCGAGGAAGATGATCGCGACTGCGACGCCACCGGTGAAAATATGTGTGAGAGTCTCGCCGAGTTCTGTCCGGGCCTGTTTTTGGCCGCCGGTGCTGCTGACATCGACGTCAATGGCGACGGCAACCCCGATGCATTCAGCGTCGGCCTGGAATTTGCCGGTAGCGCCACCACCATTTTGGAAGTGGGCGAAGGTCAGTGAGCATTTGATTACACCATAAGCGGGGTTTGATCCCCGTTTATGGACCATCAAAGACGCCCCGGTCTAACGGCCGGGGCGTTTTTGTGTTTTGAGCCCTTGTGATGACCATCACTTCACTTATATACAGTTCCTGAACGGGGAGCATTCTTCACTGCCGCAAACCGATTTCTTTCTCTCACTCGGGCCGCAAACACCATGTCCAACGCCTATTTTCAGGACCTCATTTTGACACTGCAAAACTTCTGGGCTCGCCAGGGCTGTGTCATCCAACAGCCCTGGGATGTCGAGAAGGGGGCCGGCACCTACAACGCCGCCACCTTCTTGCGCGCCCTGGGGCCGGAGCCCTGGAAGGTGGCCTATGTCGAACCGTGCCGCCGCCCCACAGACGGGCGCTACGGTGAAAACCCCAATCGCCTCGGCGCCTATTATCAATTTCAGGTATTGCTCAAACCGGGGCCCGACGACGTCCTGGACTTGTATTGGGAGAGTCTGCGCGAGATCGGTATCGATCCCATGGTCCACGATCTGCGACTCGTCGAGGATGACTGGGAACAGCCCACACTCGGCGCCTGGGGACTGGGTTGGGAGGTTTGGACCGACGGTATGGAGACCACCCAATTTACCTATTTCCAACAGGTCGGAGGCATCGAGCTCGATCCCATCCCTGCCGAGATCACCTATGGACTCGAGCGCATCGCCATGTTCTTGCAGGATGTGGACGACGTCTACGAACTGGCCTGGGCTCCCGGCGTCAGTTACGGCCAGATTCGCCATCAGGACGAGGTGGAGTTTAGCCACTTTCACTTCGACGAGGCATCGGTGGAGCGCCACATTCAGTGGTTTGAGCAATTCGAGCAAAGCGCCACACAGTTGATGGAGAAAGAGCTCGTCTTCCCGGCCTACGATTTCATCATGAAGGCCAGCCACACCTTTAATATCCTCGATGCTCGAGGCGCGATCAGCGTCACGGAGCGACAAAAATATATCGGCCGGATTCGAAATATGGCGCGCAAAATCGCCCAGACCTATCTGGATAAGCGCGAGGCCCTGGGCTTTCCGCTGCTCGAAGATCCGGCGTGATCGATTTTTCGACTTTTTTTAATCCCTTCCAAACCCACCTTTCTGTCCACCGGGTCCGACCATGCAATTGATCTTCGAAATCGGCTGTGAAGAACTTCCCGCCAGATTCGTCTCTCCGGCCCTCGAACAGATGAAGACGGCCTTTGAGAAGGCCTGCAAAGAGGCCCGAATCGACGCTGGAAATGTTCGTATTGCCGGAACTCCACGCCGACTGACACTTTTGGTCACGGAGCTGGCAGATACGCAAGAAGACTTAAGCGAAGAGCGAACCGGCCCGCCGGCCAATATTTCCTACGACGACGACGGCAATCCCACAAAAGCTGCCGAGGGTTTTGCCCGCGGCCAAGGCGTCGAGGTCGAGGATTTATATACCGTGGAGACCGAAAAGGGAGAGTACGTCGCCGCAAAAGTATTTGAGGAAGGAGCACCGAGCCGCGAGAAATTGCCGCAAATTTTGACGTCCATCATCGAGGGACTTCACTTTCCAAAATCCATGCGCTGGAAGTCGCACGACGAGACCTTTGGCCGCCCGGTGCGCTGGATCCTCGCCGTCGCCGGCGGTGAAGTCATTCCCGTCGAATTTGCCGGTGTCAAAAGCGACAACCTCACCTATGGTCACCGCTTCGCCGCCCCTGATCCCTTCCAGGTCGATTCTGTCGATGCACACGAGCGAGGGCTGTTGCGAACCGGTGTCATCGTCGATCCCATCTTGCGACGCACCGACATCATTCGGGCCCTCGAAACCCACGGAAAAGAGGCCGGGGGTCGCGTCGTGGAGGACCCCGAATTGATCGACGAAGTCACCTTTCTCGTCGAGCAGGTC
>SKPJ01000179.1 GCA_007119595.1 Myxococcales bacterium | reverse complement strand
TCCAGACACTCGACGGCACCGAAATGGGTACCGCCACGTTGAGCTTTTGCAGTGGCCGCAGTACACCATCGCTCGGTACAAACACGGCTGCCTACGAGAGCTCATACAAAATATAGTCCAGTAAAGAATAAGACCAAGGAGGAGACGATGAATCGATTGCGAAATATGTCGGTGGCCCTGATGGCCCTCGGGATGATGTGTCTGACCGGGTGTGGGACATGGTTTGGCACGGTGGCGGCCGATGTGCTGGTGCCCGTGGAGGATGAGGTCGAGCTGGGACATCAGTTGTCGGAGGAGTTGGCGCAGGAACTGGTATTCTCCGACGATGAAGTATTGACGACTTATGCCGAGGATCTGGGATTTGAGATATTGGAGCACGCCGACCGGACCCACGAGGCGTTGGAGTTTGAGTTTCATCTCGTCGATGACCCCGAGATGATCAACGCCTTTGCGATTCCGGGAGGAGGAATCTACATCTATACTGGGCTGCTCAACGCCATGGACAATGAGGCGGAGTTGACCGCTGTGATCGGTCATGAAATCGCCCACGTCACACGCCGGAATATCGCGCAACGCCTGGTGGCGGCGTACGGCGCCGATGTGGTCGCCAAGATGGCGCTCGGTGAAGAGCCGGGGATTGTGGGGCAATTGGTGACCGCCGTTGCGCAACAGGGGTTTATGTTGAGTTATAGTCGGGAACAGGAGCGCGATGCCGACGAATGGGGCGTGGAATATCAATCGGCGGCGGGATACGACCCCAATGGGTTTATCACATTTTTCGAAAAGCTCGCCGGGCGAGCTTCGCCACCGACGTTCTTGTCGACGCACCCCACACCGGATGAGCGAATCGAAAATATTCAGAGCCATATTGACGAGCTCGAATCGCCGGGAACGCGGCTTGAGGAGGAGCGGTTCCTACAAATGCGCGACCGGATCGGAGCGGAGCCGGTGGCCAATGGCAATGATGAGACGGATTCGGATTCGGAGGAAGATTCGGACTCTGAGGAGGAGTCGGAGTCAGCGTCGGATTGATGAATAAAAGGTCTCGCGGAGGAGAAATTTAGTCCGGTTGGTCGAAGCCCAACTCGTCGAGGAGGTTCTTGAGGGTCTGGGCGACCTCTTGGCGATGAGGCCAGTCGTCGGGAGCGGTGTCGAGGGCGATCTGAAGATCCCGGGCGGCCTCTTCGGGTTGCTCGGTGGCGATCCACAGCGAGGCGCGCTTTAGATAGGGAGTGGGATGATATGGATTGATGGCAATGGCGGTCTCCCAGTCCTCGACGGCGCCGTCGAGATCGCCGTCCATCATTCGCGCTGCTCCGCGATTGGTGAGGGTTTCAACGTCTTCCGGATCGAGGGCCAATGCTCGATCGTAGTCCGCGATGGCCGATTGCGCGTCGTCACGCAGCAGATGGGCGTGAGCTCGATTGTAATACAGAGTCGGATCGGAGGGTTGTAAATCGAGGGCTCGATCGAAGTCTGTGAGGGCTTTATCGACATCCTCTAATTGCAGATACAAAAACCCGCGGGCGGAGTAGGCATCGACGAAGTCGGGCTCCAGCGACAGGGCCTGCTCATAGTCGCGCAGTGCGTAGCCCACCTCTTTTAAGACGCGTCGGACGTTTCCGCGCTGCAGATAGGCCTGGGCCATGGAATCGTCGAGTTCGATGGCGCGGTTGAAGTCGTCGAGAGCCCCTTGCAACTGGTGAGCCGAGAAACGGGCGATGCCGCGATTGGTCCAAATTTCGGCGTTGTCGTCGACGTCGTGGAGCGCCCGGTCGTAGTCCTCGATAGCGGCTTCGATCTCGCCCAGTGAATGAAGCACCAGTGCACGATTGAGGCGGGCCTGAAGGTGTTGATCATCCAATTCGAGGGCCCGATCGAAATCGTCGCGGGCTTCCTCGAGATCCTCAAATGAAGCCCGCAAAATGCCTCGGCGAACGATGGTGTCGACGTCGTCGGGCTGCTCTGTAAGAACGTGGGAGTAGAGTCGAAGTGCTCCCTGTAGATCTCCATCATTCTGCCTCTTCTGTGCCTCTTTAAGCGCCTGATCGATGTCTTCAAAGTCGAAGGATTCCTCCGCTTTGGGACCTAGATCTGAGAGCACACCTTCGCGGACCTCTTGGTCGAAATCGGTGGCCAGTGAATCGAGCAGTTGACGCGTATAATCGAGGACCTGTTCGTGATGTTCTCGCAGTACCGAACGGGCTCGATCAAAGTGAACGCGTAGAGCCTCCGGATCGTCAGCGTCACCGAGTGCGGTGGCACCAATATCGGAATAGGTCTTCAACCATTCCGGGGGCTGTGAGGAGGGGGGGGCGGTGTTCTCTTTTTCGAGGGTGCGCAGCTCGTCGAAGATCGTATCCAGTGGTCGATCGCCGGCGACGACGAGGTTCAGGTGCATCGACGACACGATCAGATAACGGTTTTTTTTCGCCGGTGCGCTCAAAAACAACAATGCCGCAGCCTTTAGCAATACCCTTTCCACTTTCGGCTCGTCGGGAAACCCTTCGGGAAACGAACCGGTGCGCGTAAAGAGCTGAATACCGGCGGCGATGGCGCGGTCGGTCAGTGCGTACTCGCCCTGGATGGTATCGAGATCGCTACAGATAGCGTCGATGGCTTCGTCGAACATTTGGGACCTCCGAAACAAACGGTGAGGATTCGACCCATCATGTAACCCGTCGATGTTCAGTCTACAACCCGTCGTCTCGAGGTCATTGGAAGACGTTGGCCCTTGATTGCTCAAATGCTGGTCATAGTGACAATTGGTCGATCAACTCCCATGGGCGAGTTTTCGAGGGTCATTGGGAATCGGCCGGATTGTCGAAGATGAACCACGACGGAGTTTCCACGGAATGGACAATGGATGGTGCGTCTTCGTCGAGAGCGGCGGGTGAGCCCCAGGTGAGGCCGGAACTCAGCACCAATGCGATGAGAATGAGAAGGATGACAAAGAGTCGAATCAGGGATGTGGCAGCCATCGTAATACCTCCATGTAGCTTCGGTTTCAGAAGGAAAACCTGATGATTGATATGGTGAGTTTTGTGGGTGTTGATTCCCCTTGCCGGTCGTCGTCATCGCCGTCGGCTGTCTCTTCACCACAAGATTGGAATTGTTCAGTGGGCACTGGGTTGTCGGAGTCGCCATCGGAATCACTGGCTGGTTCGTCTGGAGGGGGATCGGCGTTGGCGTAGGAGGACAATGCGGAGGTAGACAATGCGAATACGATGAGCATGACGAACCAGCGCAGTGCCCAGTGATCTGTCATCGTCGTTCCCCTTCGGTTTTTCTGGATCGGACCCCGGCGTTGGATCGAGATCGGATATTCAAACCTGCCATTTTCGAACCATCGTGGTTGTAGTGGGCAGGGATTGGAATTCACATTATTAATATAAATCCCCACTCCATTTCACCAAATTCTGTATAGGAATCTCCGGGGGACCAACGGTGGCCCGGGAACTCAAAAGGTGGCGATGAAAGGTCGCTGGTCAGTGGTATTGACCGGGGGGAGTTGCTCTTCTATGGTGGCGAGCGCCGCGCGCTTTTCGGGGGCTTGCCAGGCGTCGAAAAGCCGCGTTGTGACACGGAAATCCCACGTCACGCCGTCTCCATCAAACGGGGACGCCCCACTTCTTCAATATCGTTCGCAGATGACCTGGCAGTAGTGAAATAGGGAGTATCGATGAGCCATACAGTGTCTCTTATTCGCGGCGATGGGATTGGACCTGAGATTGTGGACGCCACGGTGCGCGTTCTGGAAGAATTGCAGGCTGGCTTGGAGTGGGAGGAGGTCCGTGCCGGCTCGGGAGCGTTTGAAGACTTGGGAACACCGCTTCCCGAGGAAACGCTGTTGAGTATCGGGCGCAATAAAGTAGCGCTCAAAGGTCCACTGGAAACCCCGGTGGGAACCGGGTTTCGCAGCATCAACGTGGCGATCCGAAAGCATTTCGATATGTACGCCAACGTGCGGCCGGCCAAGATCTTGCCGGGGGTGAGCACGCGCTATAACGACGTGGACATCGACATGGTGACGGTGCGCGAGAATACGGAGGGAGCGTATGCCGGGATCGAGCATACGATTCCACCGAATCGAGCGGCCGCGGAGACGATCATCTTGTGTACCCGGTGGGCCTGCGAGCGGATCGTTCGCTATGCTTTCGATTACGCGCGCCAGGCCGGTCGAGACAAGGTGACGTTGGTCCACAAGGCGAATATCCTCAAGGAAACCAACGGCCTATTTCTGGAGGTCGGCCAGTCGATCGCCCGAGAGTACGACGACGTCGAATTCGAAGATTTGATCGTCGACAATATGTGCATGCAGATGGTTCTTCGTCCGGAGCGATTCGACGTGATCGTGACCATGAATCTCTTCGGCGATATTCTCTCCGATATCGCTGCCGGGCTCATCGGCGGGCTGGGTCTGACGCCGGGGGCGAATATTGGAAAAGACGCCTCGATGTTTGAAGCGGTGCACGGAACGGCCCCCGATATCGCGGGACAGGGAATCGCCAATCCGACGGCGCTGATGCGAGCGGCGGCGATGATGCTGGAGCATTTGGATATGCCGGAGAAGGGCAAACGACTTGAACGGGCGCTGAATACGGTGCTCGAAGAGGGGGCGGCTCTGACCGGAGATCTCGGTGGCTCGGCGACGACCGAGGAGTTTACCGATGCCGTGGTGGCGTCGCTGGGCTAAGAAGCAGATCGCAAAATCCCGAAAGGGCCGCCTCGCCAATTGCGAGACGGCCCTTTTGGTTTTTTTAGGCCAGATTTTTTCAACCGAGAATCTTCAAGAATTTTCGAATCACCGTCTGCCGGCCGACGGCGGGGAAATCGATGGTCAACCGGGCGCGGTCGCCGGAGCCGGAAACCGAGAGGACCTCGCCGACGCCGAAGCGGGTGTGGGTGACGGTGGCGCCGACCAGTGTGTGGTCGTCGCCGGTTGGGTCGCCGGAGGTGTTGGTGATGTGAGACTCGGGAACAGGGCTCCAATCGGGGAGGGATTGATTAAAGGCTGTGTCGTCGTCGGTGGTGGATTGGTCGAAATGCCACGACGATGAGGCCCGGGAGCGAAAGCTGTGAGAAGAATGGTCGTTGTCACGGCGTGATGTGGATCGCCGGTGCGTGGAGCCGTAGTCGACATGAGTCGATGTGCTGCGAGGGTCGAGTTGAAGGCGCTGGGGGTCGATGTCGAGCAGAAACCGGCTGGGTTCGGTAGTTTTGAATTTTCCGTATACCCGCCGACGGCGGGCGTTGGTGATGATCAGTCGATTCTGGGCGCGTGTGATGGCGACGTAGGCCAGGCGGCGCTCCTCGGCGAGTTCGTCGGGGTCATCGGGTTCGCGGAGGCTGGGGAAGGTCTCCTCTTCCATACCCACCAGAAAGACGGTGTCGAATTCGAGGCCCTTCGATCCGTGGATGGTCATCAGGGTGACCGATTCGGCGGAGTCGTCGCCGGTGCTCGGGTTGACCAGAGCGGAGCGATCGAGAAAAGCCCGAAGATGCAGAGAGGCCTCGGAGGTGGTGAGCGGATCGTCGACATCGTCGGGGATGGCGTTGCGCACGGAGCGAAGGAGAGCCGGGGTGGTCGGGTCGCGTTCGAATTCCTCGATGGCGTTGATCAATTCGCCGAGGTTGCGCAGTCGATCTTCTGCGCGATCGGGGTCCGATTTTTCGACGTATTCGGGGTAGGCCGTGCGTTCCAGAAGGCGCTCCACGACGGGGGTCAACGACTCGAAGTGGAGGAGATCGTCTCGCGTCTGCTCCAGGAGTTGAAGAAAGGAGACGATGCCACCTTTGGAGACACCGCGAAGAGAGTGCAGCGCTTCGATGGCCTGTTGTTTTGCCGGGTTGTGGGAGCGCGGAGAAAATAGTTCGTGTTGCTCTGAGGGTTCGTCGTCGGCAATGGCAGCGGCATCTTGAAGGTGTTCGATACCTTCGACCGTGAGGGCGGCCTTGAGCTTGGCGATGGTTGCATCTCCGATGCCGCGGCGCGGAGTGTTGATGATACGGGCGGTGGCGACGTCGTCGTAGGGATTTAAGGCGGCGCGCAGATAGGCCAATAGGTCTTTGATTTCCTGGCGGTCGTAGAAGCTCAATCCGCCGACAATGCGGTAGGAGATGCCCCATTGGCGAAGCAACTCCTCGAAGAGTCGGCCTTGAGCATTGGTGCGATAGAATATGGCGAAGTCGGCCGGTTGAGCCCCTTTTCGCAATTCGTTGTAGATCGATTCGGCGACATAGGCGGCCTCCTCGCGATCGTCGGAGCCGGTGAATACGGCGATCGGCTCACCGCGGGGGCGGTCGGTCCACAGGGTCTTGGGGTGGCGACGGTCGTTGTGGTCGATGACATCGTTGGCGGCGTCCAAAATCAGGGAGGTGGAGCGGTAGTTTTGCTCCAATTTGACGATTCGGGTTTCGTCGTGGGCCTCTTCAAAGCCCAGGATATGCGTAAGGTCGGCGCCACGCCATCGGTAGATGGCCTGATCGTCGTCGCCGACGACGGCCAGATTGTCGTGACTGGTGGTGAGGTGATCCAATAACTCGTATTGGGCGGGGTTGGTATCCTGGAATTCGTCGACCATGACGTAGCGCCACAAGTGACTGAGCCCGGCGGCGAAGTGGGGATCGCGGCGAAATATGACCAACGGTGTCAAGATAAGGTCACCGAAATCGGCGGCACCGGCCCGGTAGAGTGCGTCCTGGTACAGTCCGTAGAAATGGGCGCTTTCCTCGGCTTCGGCGTCAAAGGCATTCTCCTGGGCCTGTTCGGGGGTCCATCCCCGGTTTTTGCAGCCGTCGATATAGCGGCGGTATCGGTTGATGGAGGACCGACTTCGGTCCTGGCCGCGGCGCTCCAGGATAGCTTTGATGAGGCGGCGCTGATCGGTGTCGTCGTAGATCGAAAAATTCCAGTCCAGATCGGCACGTGGGGCGTTGGCTCGCAGCAGTCGGGCCCCCAGGCTGTGGAAGGTGGAGATAATGACCTGGGAGGCCGCCTCTTCGTCATCGACGAGGGAGTCGACGCGACGGCGCATTTCGTCGGCGGCGCGATTGGTAAAGGTGACGGCGACGATAGAGTCCGGCCTCACCTCGCCGACCTCGATGAGATGAGCGATACGGTGGGTGAGGACGCGGGTTTTCCCACTGCCGGCACCGGCGAGGACGAGCAGTGGCCCGGTGTGGTGAGTCACGGCCTGCCGTTGGGGTGGGTTGAGGCGATGGAGCCAGTCGGGAGAAGTCATGGTCTGAACACTTGAAAAGAGGCTGCAAATTTGTTCTGTAGGTGTTATGCAATTGCGTCTCGAAAATGACAAGCTCGCAGGTGGAGCCGGGAATAAAGCAAGCACTGGTATGGATTGCCAAAATCCGCCATTGGGATTACACTGAACAGTGGTTTCCAAGACAGATTGACGCGGTTCACTCGGTGACACAGCACGGGGATGTCGTTGAAGAATTG
>SKPJ01000401.1 GCA_007119595.1 Myxococcales bacterium | reverse complement strand
TGTGCTGGGCAAGGCGCGGCGACGAGGCGATGCCGGAGGTATCGTCGAGCGAGCCGCAACGCAGATCCAGCGCACCCTCGGCGCGTCAGATGCACCGTCAACGAGTGCTCAAGGCGTAGTAACGCCAAAGCCCAACATGGCCACACCGTCCATACGCAACCCGGCCGCAAATGTATCGTTAATGACCAGGGTCGGCTCCACAGCACCGCCCACGCCGTAGAAATTGGGGCTCGACGAGGCATAATTGCCACTGACTGCCAGCCGAATCCGGTACGACAGATCGGGGGAACTTGAGCCATCGGATTCCCCATGCGCCGATGTCGTCGACGAGAATGTCCCGACGCTCTCGGAGGCCGTATTTGGCGTTGCGGCGATGAGAAGCGGAGTGGCTCCCCAGAGGATGAGAAATAGTAAACCACGAAGGCGATAAGGCTTCATAATGCACACTCCGAAGGTCAATTACGGATAAATACACAAATTTCGGGGTGAAAAGCTCGGTTATTCGTCGTCGTTGAGAGTGCTCGGGGGATAGGAAAAGGGCTGTTCAATGGGCACGGTCTTAGTCATCTTTAATTCCATTAAGTGGGCGCCGTAATCGTCGCCGAGATCGACGATATCTTCTGACTCCACATCATGGCCAAACATAAAAATTCGATCTGTATCGCCACCGATTCTTTCGTAAGCCCAGGCGTCGGTCGATGCGTTTCCATACATATACGAGATCTGAAACCCCGTATCGCGAAGTGTGTCGAGGTACTCCGACTTGAAAGTTCCGACGCCGTCGTTTGTAGGCCTCCATTCACTCCATCCAGGGGTGAGTCGCAAGTGTCCCGGAGCAAAGTCGAGGGTCGTCAACCAGGCCTGTGTGCGATCTCTCATCCAGTAGAATCGCCCCGTTAGATACACCAGGATATAACCCGCTTCCCAGGCCAAAAAGTGCGTTATTTCGGCGGCCTGTTCCCGTGCATTGGGCACGTAATCGGAGACGCCAAAGATACGTGTGGCGTCGGCGATCCAGTCTCTAAAAAGCTCCTGGTTGCTCGTCGTCAACGTACCATCGATGTCGAAGACGGCGAGTTTCGTCCCCACCGGAAGAAGTCGCAAGACAGCGGTGGCATGGGAGTTGTCGGCGACGACGCGAAAATAAAGTTGATACATCCCATAGGCGGGAAGTTCGCTGGAAGGCCATCGATAATAGACCCAGCCCTCGTCGTCGGTTTCGAGAGTTACCAACTTCTGAAATTCACCGGAGCAATCGTCGTACCAGATCTCCACTTCTTCATGTTCTAGATCCTTGCGGATTGCTCCGTAGTTGAATCTGGCCTCGAGGACGACCTCCGATTGCGGGGTGACCAATAGATCGGAGGCCGCATGGTGGGGCGACATGGCGGCGGTCGTGATTCGGGATCCAGTGCCACTCCAATCCGTCGACCGGATGGGCTCCGGTGGAGGAGCCGAATGACAGACTTGGAGCGTGGGTACCTCGTCATCGGGATGAGCAAGGTGAGAGTCGGCGACATTTTGAAGCGTCTGCTCTAGTGCAGTGTCGTCAGTCCGTTCACGTTCGCCTGGAAATGTCGCGCAACTAAAGCATAATGCGACGCCAATCGCCGCCAGCGATTTATAGAGACGACTACTCACCGAGGTGGAGTCGTTCCAGATAACGCTCCGCATCCAGTGCTCCCATACATCCCGTCCCTGCCGCCGTCACGGCCTGGCGATAGGTATAATCCTGCACATCTCCGACGGCGAAGATTCCGTCCACACTGGTGTGGCTGGAATCGGCCTCCGTGATGATATAACCATCTTCATTCATATCGATTTTTCCCTCGAAGATCGAGGTGTTGGGGATATGGCCGATGGCGACAAACACTCCCTGGCAGGCCAATTCGTTGACCTCCTCGGTGTTGTTGTTGATCACCTTCACGCCGTGCACACCGTCTTCCTTGGTGCCCAGGATTTCGACGAGCTCGGAATCCCACAAAAACTCGACCTTCGGATTATCAAAGGCTCTCTGGGCCATGATGGCCGAGGCCCGCAACTCGTCGCGGCGGTGTATGACGGTCACTTTGCTGGCGAATTTTGTCAAAAACGTTGCTTCCTCCATTGCCGAGTCGCCACCGCCGACGATGACCAGCTCGTCATCGCGGAAGAAAAAGCCGTCGCAGGTTGCGCAGGTGGACACACCATGACCCATAAGACGCTCTTCGCTCTCCAGTCCCAACAGACGCGCCGAGGCGCCAGAGGCGACAATGAGCGTATGGCTCTGAAATGTCGTTCCGTCATCGAGGGTGATGGTGAATGGCCGACTCGAAGTGTCGACATCTTCGATAAATGAGATGTGATTCTCCATACCGAAACGGCTGGCCTGTGCCCTCATTCGGTCCATCAGTTCGGGACCCATGATTCCTTCCGGAAAACCGGGATAGTTTTCCACGTCGGTGGTAATGGTGAGCTGTCCTCCAGGTTGGGGGCCCTCGAAGAGTACTGGCTCCAGATCGGCGCGAGCGGTGTACAGGGCGGCTGTCAGGCCAGCGGGACCGGAGCCCATGATGGTGACGTCGTAGAGATCTTTTTTGAGTTCGGGCATTGGTTCAACTCCAAATTACTTCAGGTAATGGTCGAAAGTCACGAGGTTGGGATGTAGGTGAGGAAAGGACGGTTTCCATCGTAACACTGCTTTCGTTGGGTCTGATATTCACAAGTGTCGACGAGCACAAGCCTTGCCAAACAGAGCATAGACGATAGCGCGGTAGCCACTCGTTTCATTCCAGGGGTGCTTGCTCATCGCTCTCTGGCAGGGCGCCGGAGCCCAGACTTGTTTCCCCGTTGTCCGACGGTTCGGCAGAGGGGGCTTCGTCGGTCTCATCGATGAATTTCCAGCCCGACAAAATAACGTCTTTGTCGCGAAAAAGCTCGGTGGCGTGCTCCTTCTCACTGAACGCGATGATCTGATAGCCGATATCGCGGTGAATGGCGTAGGATGTGATATATTGAATCGATTCTCCATCGATCTCTCCGCGGGCAAATACGGTCAAGCCGGAGACGCCATCCAACTCCAGGGGGCCCTGGCGTTCAAGAACTAGATTTTCCAGGGACTCATCGAGCATTTCCATGCCGATCTGCTGCAATGCGAAAACGTCTGTTTTGGGAAATTCCGGTATCACTTGCGGGATGACCATAAAGAAGAATTTGTCATCGCGGTGGGCAGCGATATCGGCATGGGAGTTTATTGCCTCCGGTGGTTCCGCCGTCCACTCGGCGGGAAATACGAGTTCGTAGGGGGCTGTCTCACTGGCGACTTTCCAGGGACGCTCTTGCTCCGGTGTTGGGGAGTCCGTGCATCCGTCGCATCCGGTACCAGCCAGGATTAGCAGAAGTCCTGCCAATAATACTGCAATTGGAGATCGAGGCAGAGAGTGCATGGGAAGAATGGGCCACCGAGATGGAAAATGAGGTGATAACCGGCTTGACTATTTCATTGACGAAGCACGGTGTAAACCACCGGCGACATCGATGATGGCACCGGTGGCTGCCTGATTCACATAGTGGAGCAATTCAGTTCGCTTACTCACAGTAAAATGCACTTTCCATCGAGCGCTATTTCGCGCCATGCGAACCGTAAACCAGTGTTGCGATGGAAACCGGAGAATTTGGCAAAGCCAAAACTCCGCGTTTCGAAGTCAATCTGGTTTCGATCAGATATCGAAGTACATCGAGAACTCCAATGGAGTGGGGCGGAGTTGGGTGGGTTCGATCTCATTTTTGAGCTTGAAATCGATCCATGTCTCGATGACGTCTTCTGTAAAGACGTCGCCCTTGAGCAAAAACTCGTGGTCCTCGGCAAGACTCATCAATGCCTCCTCGAGATTTGCCGGTGCACTGGGAACTTTCTCGAGTTCTTCCGGTGGGAGGTTGTAGATGTCTTTGTCGAGGGGATCGCCGGGGTCGAGCTGACGCTCGATGCCGTCGAGGCCGGCCATGAGCATTGCCGCAAAGGCCAGATAGCCGTTGCACGAGGGGTCCGGTGTGCGAAATTCCATTCGCCGCGTCTTGGGGCCCGATGCGTAGGTCGGGATGCGAACCGCCGCCGATCGATTTCGGCTGGAATAGGCGAGCTTTACCGGTGCTTCGTATCCCGGAACCAGTCGCTTGAATGAATTGGTCGTCGGGTTGGTAAAGGCGATGATCGAACGGGCGTGGTGGAGGACTCCAGCCGTAAATTGCAGCGCCATTTCGCTCAATCCGGCGTATTGCTCGCCGGCAAAAAGCGGTTTGCCATTCTTCCAGAGGCTCATATGGCAGTGCATGCCGGATCCGTTGTCGCCATGCAGCGGCTTCGGCATAAAGGTTACCGTCTTGTTGTGTCGGCGGGCTACATTTTTGACGATATATTTAAACCACTGCAGCTTGTCGGCCATGGGAAGCATTTTGTCGAAGCGCATTCCGATTTCACCCTGTCCTCCACTGGCGACCTCGTGGTGATGAGCATCGACGGGGATGTCGCAATCCTGGAGGACGAGGGCCATCTCGGTTCGAAGGTCCGCTTGGCTGTCGTGGGGAGGTACCGGAAAATAACCGCCCTTATGACCCGGTTTATAGCCCAGGTTTGGCTCTTCGCGCCGTCCCGTATTCCAGGTGCCCTCCACAGAATCGATTTCGTAAAATGAGGTATGGGCCTGGAGGTCGTAGCGAATATCGTCGAAGATGAAAAATTCTGCTTCCGGGCCAAAATAGGCGGTGTCGGCGATGCCTGTTTGCTCCAGATACCGCTCTGCCTTTTGGGTGATATGACGGGGATCCCGGGAGTAGGGCTTGCCGGTGATGGGGTCAAAGACGTTGCATACGAAGCTGACCGTCGGCTCCTGGGTAAAGGGATCCATGCGCGCTGTGGTGTGGTCTGGCCGCACCTGCATATCCGAAGCCTGAATCGGCTGCCATCCGCGCAACGAACTGCCATCGAAGCCGAGTCCTTCATCGAAGAGATCGGCGTCGAGACGGTTGATGGGAATCGTCAGGTGCTGCCAGGTACCCAGAAAATCCATAAATTTTAGATCCACCATCACCGCCTCATGTTTTGTGGCGTATTCGATGGCGTCGTCAACGGAATCAAGTGATCGTTTGGTCATGGCTCAAACCTCATTGCGTGAAAGATACAGACGATTGGGGATGTGGCAGTTGGGTCGATCAGGACAGTGCGTCCGGTCCCGACTCTCCGGTTCGGATTCGGATGGCATCGTCGACGGGTAAGATGAAGATCTTACCATCACCGACGTGACCGGTGCGCGCGGCATCGGTCAATGTCTCGATCGTAGAATGGACCAGATCATCGGGGACGACGATCTCGAGTTTTACCTTCGGGACAAAGTCGACGATATACTCCGCTCCCGGGTAGACAGGGGCTTTTCCGCCGCCACGGCCGAATCCCTTTACGTCGGATACGGTCATTCCGTGGACACCGATATTGGCGAGGCGGTCCTTTACGTCATCTACCTTGAACGGTTTGATGATGGCTTCGATTTTTTTCATTCAATTCACCAGAACGAAAGAGGGCTGACGGACTGCCCGGTACAGATGCGGGGAGTTGGAAGGAACAAATCTATAAACAAGCATTTCCGCATTTCCAACAGAGGATACAAAAACAAATTTCATCCTCCCTCCACGACGAGTGCCGGTGATGTTCCGCAGCGCTTTTGGGAAAATGTCGTATCGGCTTGACGCAGTGCGTCAAGCTCGGGGAAGGCATTCGACTTTAGGACCTTGAGAAAGAACCCTTCTTCCACGAGGGAAGGCCGGAGCCGATCTTCAATCCGATCGAGGTGATCTATTCAAGAATCTTCGCTTTCATCTTCGATCCAGCGAAAGGAAGTGTCGTCATGAATCCGGTCTACCAATTCATTGCGCAATTGATGGTTGCTCGTGCCATGGACGACAATCGTATTGTCGCTGGCGGACTCCACTGCGCCGTCGAGGTGCTCCAACTCGGCAAAGAGGCTGTCAGGCCAGTCAATTTCCAATTCGGCTCTCTGGCGTTCTGGAGAATCTCGACCGATTCGATAGGAAATTCCCGTGCGGAATGGTCGCGTTGCCATGGCGAGTGTGATCTGCAAGTCGTAGACCTCGCCGCCATTTTCGAGCTGTGCTTCGATATATAGTTGGTCGATGGTCAGGGCGGCCTCATTAATTGAAACCTGATCGACGAGGCGAAACTCCACCTCTTGGTCCGCTCCCTGGTTGAGGCCCAGCGATGTTTCCAATTTGCGGCGTGCGGCCGTGATTTGGCCGCCGGATTCGAACCCTACACCGGCGGCGATATCGTCGTATGACACCGTATAGCCATCTTCGTGATGACAGTGGTCCTGGTGACAGAGAGTAAACTCCGGCGGTGGATCACTGGGATCAAAATCCTGTGCGCCGGCTGCGGCTTCAGCGGGGGCACGAAGCTGCATTTCATCAAGTGTGATCGACTGGCTAATGACCTCCACATCGCCGGAGTCGGAGACGGGATCGATTTGCAACTCAGCGTCGAGATAACCCCAGGGCGATCCGGGCTCGTAGGTGCAGCCCGCCAGGAGCAAAGCGATCGTTAGAAGCGAGAACTCGGTGCGGTTCATGATGATTCTCTTTCGTGAAATGCAATCTGGTCGGCGATCCCTGTCTACGCCAAAAGCGTGGGGAAGGGGCGAATCAGAAATCGTGGGCTCCGTGTGCACCGGCCACCAATTCCAACTGCAGCATTCCCATATGAACCAATTCGTCCAAGTCGGTTCGGTAGGGCATAAAATCGACACCGTATTCCAGACGGATCCGGGAAAAATGGGAGGGATAATATGAGATATTGGCAGCGATTCGCTGTCGATCTTCATCCCAGTCCGGATCGAGGTCGTCGTTTTCGACACCGGCTACGTATTCGTAGCGGGCAGCGAATCGCCAAAATAGACTGGGGCTATAATACAATTCACTATAGCCGCCAAAGTCCTGCAGGACGTCGCCTTCGTCATCGTCAGCGGCACCTGGCGTCTGGCGTCTGCGCAACAGGAATTCATGTTGCCAACCCACCGTCCGGTGGCCGCCTGCATCGCCCGGATTCCAATGCAATAACAGATCGGCGCCGTAGACCTCGCTGCGATTGCCACGCCCGGTGTCGTTGGGCCCAAAGACACCGCTGAGTCCGAAGAGCAGGGCGAGGCTCGACGTCAGATCCCAATATTGTTCCAGTCTTCCGGTCAGTGTCAGGTCCGTCGGTTGTTGTACATCCCCCGGTGTTGAAAGCCAGGAGCGCCCGGTGGAGCTGCCGCCGATGTTTTGAACGCTGAGATACCACTCGGCGAGCCAGGGTAGGGGAAGCATCTGGCTGAGTTCGACGCCCAGTCCACGCAGGCCTTCGCCGCCAAAAAATTTACCGAGCGCAAGCGGTTGAGTCACAAAATTCCAGGCGTGCAGGTGGGTTGGATTGACGCGTCCAAAATTCGTCAGATATTGACCCGCTCTCAATTGGAGATTCGCCGGGAGGGCGGTGGTGGTTCCGAAGGCCTCTTCTACCTCGACGCCCCATAACGTGAAGACGATAAAACTATCGAAATGAAAATAGGGGTCGATCGCTGATTGAATGCCGAGTTCTATGCCCTGCACGTTGAATCCGTGGTCCACAGGGTCGTGGCCACCGACGAGGTCTGGTTCGTCGGAAAACCATGCGAAGGCAAAGTCGCTGATCACGGAGATGTCGGGATTCATCGATTGTGCGGTGGATGCGTCGTCGACTCTGGGAGTTGCGACGGACTCGTCGAGGAGTCGGCGAAGCTCATCGTCGGCAGCGTCTTCCGGCTCACCGGGGTCTCCCACCTCCGATGGATCGGGATCGGCTTCGTCGCGTTCGTCCAAGATCTCCGACTCCAGTTCCTCGAGTTCGGTCTCTACCGAATCCTGCGCCAATACTTCTGGATTTTGGGGATCGACCTCACCGTTGGCCGCCTCTTCAGCACTTACCTCTGCTGTGCCGATGAGTTGGAATAGAAGGGCAATACTCATGACTGCCCCGAGATATTTCGTCATCATCATCGGAATCCTGTAATTCATTGCGCCACTTACGGGCCCAATTGCTACTCTCTGTTGCACAAGCACGAGCTGGGATTTCGTATAATAGAAATGCAAATGAATTGCAATAACGTCGATTGAGGGAATGGATTTCGTATTTGGTTTCGTTAGCTATTGCCTTGCGGTAACTGGATACCAACGGTATCGTTCGCCGAGTAACTGGCTACTGTTTCGGATGTAATTTCCTCCCAGCGGACAGACTTTAGATGACGTCGAATCCAACAGGTGATGAGCAGACCTCGGATCTAATCGATCAGGTGCATCATGAGCACGTTCATTTGCGACGGCTCTTCGATGATCTGGCGGCCAATTTTGCTCGTATCGCCGCCGGCGAGGTGGGGGAGAAGAGCCAGCGCGACGTGGTGTCGGCGGCCTCTGAGGACCTGGAGGTAGCTCTCGACGATATGCTTGAGCATTTCGATCAGGAGGAAGAGGTCTTTTTTGTGGAGATCGAGCGGCGCTTTCCGGAGCTGAAGCCGCGCATTGAAATATTAGTCGAAGCCCATGAGGAGATGACGCAGCGGACGCGGTGGCTCCACGAGCAACTGGGCAAGAGTCCAGAGAATCTGGCGCGTAATCTGGAAGTGGTGGTCGATGTGCTTCAATCGATGGCGCAATTGGTCGAGAAGCATACGGAAGAGGAAACGGCGTTATTCGACGATGTACTCGATGAGATTCCGGAGAGCGAGCGACGCGGGTTGCTGGAGAAGATGAGACAAATCTGAGAATTGCTGTGTGACGGTGGGCAGCGTTCATTTCGAATTGCGATGAAGCACTCGGACTGAGCGTAATTCAATGGCTTGGCTGCAAATAGGGGTGAAAAGATGGGTGGTGCGCAAGATGAAGTGGCGATCGAGGAGCCGACTGCAGACGATGTGGCAGCGATCGCTGGGTTGTTCAAAGAAGATATGGACGCTCTCGGCGTGGACACGAAGCTCGAAGATCAAAGGGAGGTTGCCCGCGCTGTCGTTGAGGGAATGGCGTCGAGCCCGCGGGAGTGCCTTTGCTGGGTGGCTCGCTTTGGAGAAGATCGCCAGGTCGGTGGATTGGTGCTCGCCAATTTCAACTGGTCGCTCAAATTTGCCGGACGCGCTTTGTGGATTGAGGCGCTGTACGTAACGCCGGCCGCCCGCAGACGTGGGATTGGAGCGATGCTGGTGGAGCATGTGTTGGATTGGTCGGAGGAGCACGGCATTCGCGGCATTGATCTGGAGGCCTACCGCGGCAATACACCGGCCTCGATTTTGTATCGAAGCATTGGGTTTCGCCGGCTGGGGCGGGAGCGATTTTATTATCGCGTCGAGGGAAGTGGGTATTTGTGATGCCGTGCCAGAGTATGGTTCTTGACACTCGTAGAGGGGGAGTTTTAGCTTGCGGGAGCATTCCGGAACGGAATTTTTTTTAACTTCCATTCACTCGAAATGAGGCCGTTTCCATCATGGCAGTCGAATTTTCCGACGAAGCAGAAGAAGAATTTGCGGACTTGTTGAGCCGATATCCGAATAACCTGGCGGCGATGTTGCCGACACTCCATCTCGCTCAGCGCGAATTTGGGTGGGTTTCGGTGGAGGTGATGGACTATGTCGCCGAAAAGCTCGATGTCCACCCCACCAGGGTCTTACAGGCTGCGACCTTTTATACGATGTACAACAAGCAGCCGATTGGGAAATGCCATATTCAGGTCTGCACCACCCTGACTTGTGCGCTGATGGGCGGATACGGGCTCATAGAGCATTTGGAGGAGACGTTGGGGATCAAGGTGGGAGAGACCACACCCGATGGAAACTTCACGTTGAGCGAGGCCGAGTGTCTGGCCTCCTGTGGCACGGCTCCGATGTTTCAGGTCACCTATTCCGACGGTGAGAGCGAGTACTTTGAAAACCTCACAGAGGAGCGAGTCGACGAGGTCGTGGAGGAGCTCAACGATAAATTATCTCAATTGCCCGATCCTCGGACCATGCACTAAGCCAGCGGAAGCCATCGGAATTGCCACCGCAATCTCATTGCTCGGACGGATATCATGACGGAAGAAAAGTCGGATCAAGAGTCGAAAAAAGAAAGTGAAGACAACGCAAAAGACTCAGCGTCGAATGCCGAGGAAACGGCGACAGCGGAAAAGGCCGATTCCGATAAACAGGAATCCGATAAGCAGGAATCCGATAAGCAGGAATCCGGTGAAGCGTCGGCCCAACCGACGCGGGCGAAGGCGAGTCGTACGCAGGAAAAATACCTCAGCCGCAACTTCGATATCCCGAAGGCCTACAATATTGATGTCTACGAAGCCAACGGGGGATACCGAGCGCTCAAAAAGGCGTTCGACATGGATGGCGAGACGATCATCGAAGAGGTCAAGAAGTCGAATCTTCGAGGTCGCGGCGGTGCCGGTTTTCCCTGTGGTATCAAGTGGAGCTTTTTGCCCAAGGAAAGCGACGTACCCAAATATCTCGTGGTCAACGCCGACGAGGGAGAACCGGGGACATTCAAGGACCGTTATCTGATGGAACTCGATCCCCACCGGCATCTCGAGGGGTGCATCATCGCCGCGTGGGCACTGGGGATCAGGTATTGCTATATCTTCGTTCGCGGAGAGTTGCAATTCGCCATCGATCGACTCCAAAACGCCATCGATCAGGCCTATGAAAAGGGTTATCTGGGCGAAAAGATCATGGGCCGTGATTTCGACTTCGATGTCTATGTTCACCCGGGAGCCGGGGCCTATATCTGCGGTGAGGAGACGGGATTGATCGAGGGGCTGGAGGGAAAGAGTGGCCAACCTCGCATGAAACCGCCATTTCCGGCGGTGGTGGGAGTCTTTCAGGCGCCGACGATCGTCAATAATGTGGAGACGATTTCAGCGATTCCCTTTATCGTCGAACACGGCGGTCAGTGGTTCGCCGATATGGGGATCGAAAAAAATGGCGGCCCCAAGTTGTATGGCCTATCCGGGCCCATCAACAATCCCGGGGTCTATGAGGCCCCGTCGGGGATCACGGTTCGGGAGTTGTTGGAAAGCGATCGATTTGGCGGTGGGATGCGAGATGGCCATGAACTCAAGGCCTTTATCCCCGGTGGATCGTCGTGCGCCGTCGTCAAGCCGGAGCATCTCGATGTTCAACTCGGTTTTGAGCCGATGCAGGAGATCGGGAGTTCGCTGGGGACGGGATGTCTGACCTTTATGGATACCAATACCTGCATGGTTCGGCTGACGGCGCGGTTGGCCCACTTTTATCACCACGAGTCCTGCGGCCAGTGCACGCCATGTCGCGAGGGATCGGGGTGGGCCGCTAAGGTTTTGGATTCCATCGAAGCCGGGCGCGGTCGCATGGAGGATCTCGAGCTGTTGCTCGATATGTGTGACAATATCCAGGGCAATACGATCTGCGCCCTCGGCGACTCCATCGCGATCCCCGTGCGAAGCTATATTCAGACGTTTACCGATGAGTTTGAGCAGCATATCAAAGAGCGGGGATGTCCTTTCCCCGCCTGGTCGAAAGCGGAACCGCACAGCGACAGCGACGCGGCCTGATCGAGGAGGCTTGTCTGTGGCGCCTTGCACCCCGTAGCTGCGCCCCGCAGACCAGCCATCAATTCGGCGGGTTCGCCCTTTGACCTCCCGTAGAAAGTGCGGTAACAGACATCGGCCCAGAAGGGGGTCGAATTTTTCGACCGTCATCCCTGGCACGAACAATGCGTCAAAGCCCTCAAAGAGGGCTTTGAACCTGTCCGTTGAGTGGAGTTTTTCATGGGTTTTTGGGAACCCCTGTTTTTTTGGTTATTTGCATTCGGCGCCCTCATCACGAGTTGTGCCGTGATCGTGATGCGCAACCCACTGTATTGTGCGTTGACGTTGATCGCGGACTTCTTTTGTTTTGCGGCCCTCTACGTGCTGCTTTCGGCCCATTTCTTGGCCGTGGTGCAGATCTTGGTGTACGGCGGGGCAATTATGGTCCTGTTCTTGTTCATCATCATGCTGCTGAATATGCGTAGGGTGCGACCTGCGAGTCGCTTTCAGGTTCACTACGCGATCGCCACCATTGCCGGAATTATGATGTTTTTATTCGCGGCGTGGGCGATTTTATCAGCCGTGGATATGGAGGAGGTCGCCGAGGAGCGGGAGCGGGTCGCGGAGCAGATCGAAGAGGTCGAGCAAGAAGAAGAGGAAGTGGCGCTGCGAACAGCGAGCGCAATCCCCGGTCCCGAAGCACCCGTCGATGCCCCCGTATTGTATGCCGACGTCAATGAATTGGCGGTGGAACAAGCGTATGCCCAAACCCTTCGGGCCTGGCGAGACGGCCACGCGACGCCGTCGGATCACAAATATCCGGATTTCGATCCCGACCGAACCT
This sequence comes from Myxococcales bacterium, assembly GCA_007119595.1. Classification (GTDB taxonomy): domain Bacteria; phylum Myxococcota_A; class Bradymonadia; order Bradymonadales; family Bradymonadaceae; genus SLJM01. The sequence continues at coordinate 10,066 of SKPJ01000401.1, read as the reverse complement.
ACGAGCTTCCCCCTTCGCTGCAACCAGATCCCGAGCAAGCGCACGTAGTGCCCGGTCGCGAGGGGCTATACGGCACGTTTAAACCGGTGAGCATCATGTTGGTCAACCGCTTCGTCATCCCCTTTGAACTGACGGCGGTGTTGTTGTTGGCAAGTATCGTGGGCGCCATGATTTTGGCCAAGCGCCGCGTGGCCTGAGCACATGGACCAACGACCTGTTTCGAATGCCACCCGAATTGGCGGGTGACGACAGCTTCTTTTCGTGGATGGAGTATCGGCAATGGCCTGGGTATCAACCCTCATAAGCTACTGGGAGCCAACGCTTGCCCACTATCTATTGTTGTCAGCGGCGGTGTTTTCCATCGGCCTGATCGGCGTGATGGTGAGGCGCAATGCGCTCATCGTGTTTATGAGCATTGAGTTGATGCTCAACTCGGTCAACTTGAGTTTTATCTCTTTTGCCCGCTACCGATTCGAGATGGACGGACATGTTTTTGCCTTTTTCATCATGGCTGTGGCAGCCGCGGAGGCAGCCGTAGCCCTGGCAATCGTCATACACGTCTTTCGCCACAAGCGAGGCGTCAACGTCGACGAAATGCAGGAACTGAAGTACTAACCGAAGAGCACCTGTCGGGAGACGTCTCAACTACGTCCGGGCACGGATTCCCTGGTGAATGGATAGGCGACGATGGAACCGCTTTACGCCGATGATTTTTACTTTCTGGGTCTGATTGTTTTGGCGCCTCTTTTGGGTGCCATCATCAACGGGCTCTTTGGTGCCAGATTGCCGCGCAAGGTCGTCGATTGGGTCGCCTGCGGGGCGATGGCATTTTCGTTTGTCTTTGCGTTGATTAGCCTGCAGGGGCTCGTCGGTCACGCGGCGACACAGGAGTCGGACGGTGGCTTCGGTCCCCATCTGACCTATACGGTCTACCAGTGGATTTTCCGTGGAGATTTAAACGCTGATATCGCCTTTTTATTCGACCCCCTCACCGCAGTGCTGGTGCTGGTGATCACGGGCGTCGGGTTTTTGATCCATATCTATTCCGTCGGCTATATGGCCGATGATCCCGATAAGTGGCGCTATTTTGCCTATTTGAATCTCTTTGCCTTCGCCATGCTCATGTTGGTGCTGGGCCAGAATATGCTGGTTACCTTCATTGGCTGGGAGGGCGTCGGGCTCTGCAGTTATCTGCTGATCGGCTTTTGGTACAACGACGAAAAGAAGGCGGCGGCCGGTCAAAAGGCATTTATCGTCAACCGGGTGGGGGACTTTTTCTTCATCTTGGGGATGTTTCTCATCTTTTATACCGCCGGCACCTGGGATTACGTTGAATTGCACGAGATGGCGACATCGACGGCGACGGTGGTGCAATTGTTGCCCATCGCATTTCCCGCCGGGTTGTTGATCTTTTTGGGATGCACCGGAAAGAGCGCTCAGATTCCCCTCTACGTATGGCTGCCGGATGCCATGGCCGGTCCGACGCCGGTCAGCGCCCTGATTCACGCGGCGACCATGGTCACCGCCGGCGTCTTTTTGTTGTGCCGGCTCAACTGGCTGATCACGCTCAGCCCGGCATTGATGGCGATCATCGCCGTCACCGGGGCGTTGACGGCCATCGTGGCGGCGTCGATCGCCATTGTGCAAAACGATATCAAGCGAGTGCTCGCCTATTCCACGGTCAGCCAATTGGGCTTTATGTTCATGGCCGTCGGGGTGGGGGCTTTTGTAGCTGCCATTTTCCACCTGATGACCCACGCCTTTTTTAAGGCCCTGCTCTTTTTGGGCGCCGGAAGTGTCATCCACGGGATGCATCACGAGCAGGACATCCGAAAAATGGGTGGACTCAAGAGTTTGATGCCCTGGACCCATGCCACATTTTTGGCGGCCACACTGGCCATTGCCGGAGTGCCTCTATTTGCGGGTTTTTACTCCAAAGATCTGGTGTTGTGGAACTCCCTGGCCAATACCCACGTATTGGGAATCGAAGGGGTTATGCCCATGATCGAGGGAGCCCAGAACAGTCTGGGAGCTCTCGCTCAATACCTGACGGTCGATGTGGCGCCCGTGGTGGAGGATGCCGGGGGAGAGGCCGTGGAGGTCGTCTCCTGGGCACTGGCGGTCAACTGGGGAGTGTATCTCGTCGGATTGATCACGGCAGGGCTGACGGCATTTTATATGTTCCGTTTGTACTTTATGACCTTTCACGGCGAATGCCGGGCCGACGAAGAGACCAAGGCCCATATCCACGAGTCTCCAAACTCGATGGTGGGACCGCTTTCGATCCTCGGTGTCCTATCGGTCATCGGTGGATATATCGGTTGGCCGCACTTTTTGGCCCGCTATTTTCCGGAGGGACTCCAGCCCTACGTGCTGGGACTCGAGCACTGGTTGGCCGACGTATTTGCGGTCTCCAACGAGTTTCGTCTCGTCGGCCGCTTCGGTGAATCGCCCTATGGCCCGGAGGCCATCGCTGCATCGGCGGCCATCGTGATCGCCGGTGCCGGTATCGCCCTTGCCTACGTGATGTATATCAAGCGGCCGGAGCTGCCCGGTGTGATTCATGAGCGAACCACCAGAATCTACAAAGTGCTGATGAACAAATACTACGTCGATGAGGCGTATGACTTTTTGTTCGTCCGGTCTACGCTGTGGCTCGGTAAGGCCTCCTACTGGTTTGATCGCTATATCATCGCCGGGCTTTTGGTCGGTGGGGTGGCGTTTATGACACAGAGTCTCGGGGCCGTGCTGAGCAATCTGCAGAGTGGAAGTGTTCAGCGCTATGCCACGTATATCACGCTGGCGCTGGTCCTGATCTTCATTGCGATCTTCTACGGCGTCATTTGACGCCGTGTAACAACGCCGGCGGTGGTATTCCGATCCGGTGATGTCGAGAACTGGGAATGACGACGATGGTTGAGTTGACGAGTATGTTCAGCGCCCTGGCTGCCCAGCCAATGCTTGCGCAGGCCGCCACCGGGGAGGGAGGCTTTCCCTGGCTGACGTTGACGACGTTCGGCCCGCTGCTCGGTATTTTGGCGCTGGTATTCATGCCCCGCGATCAGGTGGAGGCGCTTCGCAACGTGGCGCTTTTGACCACGCTCGGGGTGTTCGCCGTGAGCCTGGGCATCATGGTCAATTTCAATCCGGGCGTGGCCATCGCCGCCGGAGAGGCGTTTACCTTTCAGTTGACCGATGGTCCCCACGAGTGGATTCCGGCCCTCGGCATTCAGTACTATATCGGCGTCGACGGGTTCAGCATGTGGCTCGTGATGCTGACCACCTTTTTGATGCCCATCGCCGTGTGGTCGACCTATTCCGCGGTCGATAAATACGTCAAAGAATACATGATCAGCCTGCTCTTTTTGCAGGTTGGAATGGTGGGAGCACTGGTCGCCCTGGACGTGTTTTTATTCTACATCTTCTGGGAGGTAATGCTGATTCCGATGTATCTGATCATCGGGATCTGGGGCGGTGCAGAGCGCGTCAAAGCAGCTATCAAATTCTTTTTATATACCATGCTCGGCTCGGTGCTGATGCTGGTCGCCATCTTGTACGTCTATCTGCAGGTGGGCGCAGAGACCGGGACCTACTCCTTTTTGTACACCGATCTACTGGGAGCCCAGCTCAGCTATACGGAGCAGCTCTTTTTGCTGGGCGCCTTCGCGCTGGCCTTCGCCATCAAGGTGCCCCTATTTCCCTTCCACACCTGGCTGCCTCTGGCCCACGTACAGGCGCCGACGGCGGGATCGGTGATATTGGCGGCGGTGATGCTGAAGCTCGGGACTTATGGCCTGATCCGGTACGCCTTTCCGCTCTTTCCCGATGCCCTGGTGGTCTACGCTCCCTATATCGCACTCTTGGCGGTCATCGGCATCGTATATGGAGCCCTGATGGCGCTGGTCCAGGAGGACGTCAAAAAGCTGGTGGCCTATAGTTCGGTCAGCCACCTCGGCTTTTGCGTGCTCGGGCTGATCGCGATGACCCCACAGGGAATGGCCGGTGGCATGTACGTCATGCTCGCACACGGAATCGCCACGGGTGGACTCTTCTTGTGTGTCGGAATGCTGTACGAGCGCCGTCACAGCAAAAAGATCGCCGATTTCGGCGGTGTGTCGAAGGTGATGCCCGTATTCGCCGCCTTTTTCGGCGTCATTATGCTCGGCTCTGCCGCGCTGCCCGGTCTGGCCGGGTTCGTCGGCGAGTTCTTGAGTCTTATGGGTGCGTCGAAGAGCCACTTTTTATCCTTCGGCGAATACCTATTCGTTACGCCGGGAGAAGATGGCTCCTTCTTCGTGATGCCCCAGGGATTTACTGAGATCGTCAATCCCGACGACCCGGCCGCTGTGGTGACATGGGGACCGGAGGCAACGGCCTTTATATTCACCATCTTCGGAACGCTGGGCGTCTTTTTGGGCGCCGCCTATCTGCTGTGGATGTTCAAGCGGGTGATGTTCGGAAGCATCAAGCACGACGAAGTGCGACAATTTGCGCGTCTCGACGCCCGCGAAATCGGCGTGCTGCTGCCCATCGTCCTGATGATCATCTTCATGGGGGTCTATCCCAAGTTCTTTTTGAGCTATATGGATCCGTCCATCGAACAGTATCTGGGCTATATGGATGAACAGGTCACGGAAGCCGTGGAACGGGCAGCTCAGGACGAGGATCGACCCAATATCTACGGAGAGGTCATCGTTGATTCGCTGTATCGCGGCGAAGCAATGGAAAGAACGGAGCAAGTGGACAACGGCTGGGTTCCCGAGGGATCGATGTGGGACCGGGCCATGGAAGAGCTTCAAGAAGAGTAGCGACTGAGGACGGACTCGTGGATTCACGGCGGAGTGTCGAAACGCCGCCTTCGTAAAGACGGATTTTTTTAAATCATGAACATGCTGTCCATCATCAACGTGATCGCCCTTTTGACGCCTCCGCAAGCCGCGGAGTACGTCGCCGTGGTGCCCGTGACAATCGTCGTCCTCGTGGCCGTGGCGTTCATTCTCATCGATATGTTCCATCGCCAGGGAACGCCTCGCAATTACCTGGCTTATTTTTCGGTGATCGGATTGACGGTGGCCGCTGGATCGTCCTGGTATCTGTGGGATAGCGGTCTGGAGCGCGCTGCCTTTTTCGGGATGCTTTATTTCGATCAGTTCTCGATGTTTTTCTCGGCGCTGGTCTGCATCGCCGCCGCGTTGGCGATCCTGTGTTCCCCTCCGGTATTGCAGTCAAATCGCATGGATCGAGGGGAGTATTATCTGCTGATTTTATTGAGCGTGGCCGGCATGATCGTGATGGCGGCGGCGGCGGATCTGTTGACCCTGTTTATCGCTCTGGAGCTGATGTCGATTCCGATTTACGTGGTCGCCGGATTTTTGCGCAAAGATATACGCGGCGCCGAGGCGTCGATGAAGTATTTTATTCTGGGATCGATTTCGGCGGCGCTGATGTTGTACGGAATCGCGCTGATTTACGGAGCGGCGGGGACGACGAATCTGGAATATATCGCCAATAACCTGGCCTATCTGACCGGTGCAGAACACGGGGGATACGGGCTGGTCATGTTGGGGATGATTCTCATCATGAGCGGCTTTATTTTCAAAATCGCCGCCGTCCCGTTTCACACCTGGGCCCCCGATGTCTACACCGGCAGCCCTACGCCGGTGGTCGGATTTATGGCAGCGGGATTCAAGGCCATCACATTTGCGGCCCTGTTGCGTGTATTTCTCATCGCCTTTCCGGCGGAACTTCTGCGGGGAGGTTTCTTCGGTCTGGGGTGGATCGACATTGCGTTTTTCGCGGCCTTCGCCTCCATGGTATTGGGCAATCTGGTGGCCGTGGTCCAGGACAACGTCAAGCGAATGCTCGCCTACTCGAGTATCGCCCATGCGGGATATATGCTGGTGGGCTTTGTGGCCGCCAACAGCCACCCCGACTTCTTTTTGCACAACGACGCCATCTTATTCTACCTGGTGACCTATACCTTTGCCGTCATCGGTGCATTTGGTGTGCTGGCCTACTTCGGACGACGGGGCCAGGCCGTGGAGACTTACGAGGATCTGGGGAATCTGGGCCTGAAACACCCCTTTATGGGGCTGGTGATGGGGATCTGCATGTTGTCGGCGGCGGGGTTTCCGCCGACCGCCGGCTTTTTGGGTAAATTCTATATCTTCCGAAGCGGCGTCGATGTCTACGCACAAACCGCGGAGACCGCCATGTTGGTCCTCGTCGTCGTCGGTGTCGTGACCAGTGTGGTCGGGGCCTATTATTACCTGAAAGTGTTGGTCTATATGTTCATGAAGCCGGCCAAAAGAGAATTTGTGCCCCTGGAGCACAAGGGAACCCGTTGGGCCGTGGCGATCTGTGCGATTATGACGATGTATATCGGAATTTTGCCAGCCACGGCGATCGACATCAGCCGTGACGCGGTCATGGATATGCGCGGCGCATCGCATTCGGAGGTGGTGCAGCAGGTCATCGAAGAGCGCCAGGCGGAGCGAAGTGAGGATGAGGAATATTGAGTGCTCAATCGGTGGCCGATGTGCAGCGAAGTTTTTTACGCTGCTCTCACAGCGGCTTGACCAAATTTAGGTAGCGCACATTCGAAACCGGGGCCTTGCGCCGGTCGATGACCTCGAATCCATTGTCCACAAAGAGGCGGGAGAGTACTCGGTCCGATTCGTCGATGTCGACACGGACGCCGTCGAAGCCGACGCGGCGTGCACGCTCGATACAGGATTCGAGCAGGAATTGTTGTGGTTGGTGGGTCTCCATTCCGTCGATGGCTCCCAGTTTTGATAGATAATATTCATGGGTGGGTACCGGTGACGATAGGGTGTAGATGTCACGGATCTGCATCCGCAATTTTGGGCTTCCGGGGTCGCCGATCTGCCGGGCAAGGTCGATGATGTCGGCCTCGCGCCGGCGCGCCAACTGTCGGCCTGCACAGCCGATGAATCCCCCGATGATGCGATCTGCTGCGCTCAGCACATGAGCCTGTGCAAGAGCGATCTCGGAATCGCTCCGGGTGAGCCAGCGGCGGGTCATGGTGTCCCCGTCGAGGCCGACGAAGAGCAATTCGAAGTACGGACTATCCGAATTTCTGAGCCAGGGGACGATTTCGTGGAGGCGGTGTTCGATCTCCCGCACTTGATGCGCCGATTGTAGGCGCAGTGGGATGTCAAAAGTACTCATGGAAGCGCTCCGTCAGGACAATTCGGTTTCAGCGGCCTCAGCGAGGAGATCAATCAAGCCACCGACGGTGGTAAGTAGGTCTGGATCGGCGTCGAATAGGTCGAGTTCCACGCCGGCCCGATGCTCGATTCGGGAGATGAGTTCCAAAAACCCCAGGCTGTCGACCACGCCGCGGTCGATGATATTGAGGGAGTCGTCGACCTGATGGGGTGGGATCGATGCCCGGCTCAGCGCAGGGGACAAGAGTTCGAGAACGATGATGCGCGAATGCTTACTATCCTGTGGCACGGGGCCTCCGGGAGCGGTGGTCCATCTCAGATCGAATCAGTGCCCTTGGATCGCGGCGCAACAGTTGAAGGGCCGCAGCTGCAAAGTGGCGTGCACTACATGCCTCGATGGTGCCACGGCCCAATTCGACGCGATGTATTTCGGCGCGTCGACGAAGAACCTCACCTACCGGTTCGACCCGCACCTCCGGATCGAGTTCCAGATCTCTTGCGAAGAGGCGATAGGTCCTATGTCCCGCCCATCGACCGTCGCGATAGTGGCCGGAAAAGCTCTTCCAATATCGATAGGGAACGCCCACTTTCTCCTCCGCCCAATGCACCAGGGAGACGGCGTTGATGCCGCAGCCGAGCATCAAGATAGTGGCGTCGTATTCCAGTAGGGCATCGAAGCTGCTTCCCTCCTCAAAGGCACTGGGCGTGTCTCGTTCGGCGAGGTTTTTTGACAAGGGGCCAACGGCGGCCATCGATTGCATCGGATGCGGAGAGCGCCGGGCATCAGGAAGTCGACGCAGATACTCCGAAAACACTCCCATTCCCTGTGACGGGGTGTGTTGGCGGTGAAATCCACAGCCGTCACAGAATTCGAAATTGAAGGTAGGTACGGCGATGGTACCCCGGGGGCCGAGGTGTTGGCGGAGTATCTTGTAAATCCGCGAGGGCATCTCGTCGATGGGAGCGCCGGCGATGGGGCCAAGGGTAAGGAGTGCACTGTGGACGAAGACCAATGAGCCCGGCGTTACTCCGGTGGAGGAAATGGCCTCTCGAATCTGTCGTTCTGTGATCGTCTGCATGCGCTATACCTCCCCATTGTCGAGTAGGCGTTGCAGCGATTTGCGGTCGATTTTTCCACTCGTATTTCGAGGTAACTCGTCGAGATCGATGATGCGAGACGGGATCATATAATCCGGCAGGTGTCGCCGGCACCGGTCGCGCATGGCTGCCTCGTCGATGGGAGCATTGCTGGCCACGAATCCAACGATGCCGCCCACTTCCTCCGGCCCATATGGCCAGGCGACGCTGATCGCCAGGTCATGCCCACAGCAGCGGCGCAGGGCGCAATCGACTTCCGTGAGTTCCACGCGGTGACCCTGAAGCTGGATCTGGTCGTCGGCGCGGCCCACGAAGTGGAGATTTCCAGAAGAGTCGACCTCCACCAGATCGCCGGTGCGATACCAGAGGCGATCGCCTGAGTGTTCGAGGCGAACGAATCGCTCGTCGGTGATCTCCGGATCTCTCCAATATCCGGAGCAGACCTGGCTGCCCGACAAGAGAAGTTCACCGGTCTGACCGGGGTCGGCGATTTCGTCGTCGGGCCCCAAAATTAGTGTTTTTTGGCCCGGAAATGCCTTGCCCAGCGGTACAATGCCGTTTCGACAGGAGGAATGCTCATTTGCATCGGTCCAGCGATGAGACGTAATTGCGATGGTGGCTTCCGTCGGGCCGTAGAGGTTGTCCACCGTTGAATTGGGTGCTGCGGCAGCCCATTTTTCGGCCAGTGACGCCGGCAACGGTTCTCCGCAAAAGAGACTGGTGCGAAGGCTCGGAAATGCCCCGGGCGCCAGCTGGCGAAAGCGGTCCATGGTCATCCCCAGGGTGGGTACGGAAAACCATCGCGTCAGTTCGTGGCGGCGTATGAATCGGCCGGGCGCCATCCGGGTGCGCTGTGACAGCGGATAGAGGCAAGCTCCGCTGGACCAGGTGGTAAACAGGTCGTGAACCGATAGGTCGAAGGCAAGTTTGAAGGTCTGTGAGACGCGGTCGTCGGGCTGAATGCCGTAGCTGTGGCAAATATAATCGATATAGGCGCGGGCATTTCGATGGCTGATCGAGACCCCTTTGGGCCGTCCCGTGCTCCCCGAGGTAAATAATAGATAGGCCGTATCCTCCGCTTCGACGGTGGGGAGTTCAAAATCCGGCGCAGTATTGGCCAGGGCCGACGCGGATACGAAGCGGTGACGCCGGTAGCGACGGGCCCACAGGCGAAGGTCGTCGAATTCCGGTGCGATAATGGCCATGGTGCGGCTGGTCCGCTGGAGTAGACCATCGAGTTTTTCGAGGGCGTCGCGATCGACGAGAAGTACATCGACCCCCGATCGCTCGACGACATCGAAGATCCGATTCGGCGGAAAGTTCGGATGGACCGGCACGTAGCCGCGGCCTGCGGCGAGAATTCCCAAAATGGCGCTGTAGGCGGTGAGGCTCTCGGCGGCGAAGACGCCGGCCAAGGAGTTGTCCGTGGGTGCCACGGCGTCGATGGCTTCGGCGATGGTCGCCGCTTTTTCGGCCAGTGCCTCATAGGTCCACAGACGATCGTCGATGCACAGCGCAGGACGCGTCGGGTGTAGCTGTGCCGATTGGGCAAAGCCGCGTAGTAGTGATGGCATGGATCCCCCCGGGATCTTTGGATCAATCGCTCGTAGATGACGGCAGTACTGCCAATACTATCAAATGTGATCATCTGCCGCCCGGTGTCGAGCGTAGGGGCTTGTTCAAGGCAGTGATCTTGGGTGGCGAAGAGGGGGGAGCGCGCTATATTCGGCGCCGGAAGCGAAGTGCGAGTTTCGTGAGTTTCTAACGCCGCGCTGTTT
>SKPJ01000592.1 GCA_007119595.1 Myxococcales bacterium | reverse complement strand
CGGCGTTTATATCTGTCGTGAACGCCAGGATTTGGCCGAGGCATTTCGGGCTCTCGAAGAGGAGTTGGAAGCGTCATCTTCGTCGGGAATATTGGTGGAGACATTCATCGATGGGCCCGAGTATACGGTCGGTCTTTTTGACGATCGTTGTCTCGGCGTCATCGAGATTCAGCCCGGGCAGGAATTTTACAATTTCAAAGCCAAGTACGAGAGCACTCAGACGGGCTATGAGATGATAGCCGATCCCGATATTCGCGAGCCCCTGGTGCAGTGGGCGAGACAAGCATACCAGACCTTGGGATGTCGCGGTGTTGTCCGCGTCGACTTTAAGGGACAACCGGAAACGAGCGGTGCGGCGGTCATGTTGGAGGTAAATACGATTCCCGGTATGACTTCGACCAGTTTGATCCCGAAGATGGCTGCCCAGCAGGGAGTGCCATTTGAGGATTTCGTGGAGGCCATGTTGGTGGCAGCCCGTCTCGATGCGGGTTAGCGGTTTGTGAGGAAGAAACATTCGTAGTTTTTGGTGTATCTTTCGCAGGGACGCGAAAGAAGATGTTCAGGGAAGAACGTGTTTCGATCGAGACGACAAAACCGCAGAAAGGAGAGTCCAAAGGAGCGCCGCCGGAGGCGCCGTAAGGCGCTAAAAAAATGGGCGCGAATTGTCGGACTCGTGGGGGGGCTTGCCACGGTCGCCATTGGACTGCCGATGGTGATTTTTCAGGGACATTCCCACCTGATGGACAGCGATTATTTTTCGCTCACCTACGTCGATGTCGAGGGGTTGGTTTACCTCGACGAGCAATTACTTCTCGAAACGGCAGAGGCTGTAGGGGGAGAGCATATTCTGGAGGTGCAGTCGGAGCATCTAGAGGCGGCATTTGCGACACTACCATTTGTACGAGATGTCTCGGTGCAGCGGCGCTTACCTGACCGTCTTTATATCGAGATCGTGGAGTACGAACCGGCGGTCATTATCGTCGATGAGGGCTTTTGGTTGGCCGATCATCGTGGAGAGGTGTTTTTGCGTCTCGATTCGTCGGCTCCTCAGGGAGAGTTCTGGCAGGCACCGCTTTTGACGGGGCTTACCCGGGGGGAATTGAAGACCGACGAGGGACGGGCGCAGATGCAGTTGGGGCTCGATGCCTACGCTCATTACAAGGCCATGGGGCTCGAGCAGCATGACCCGCTCAGCGAGATACGCGTCGACGCATTATTGGGCGTATCACTGGTGGTTGGGGAGGCCGGCACGGAAGTGCGGTTGGGGAGCGGCAGATGGCGAGAGCGCTTGGAACGGTTTGCGGCGGTTCGACGCTCCTTATCGCTGCACGGGATTCAGCCCGCATATGTGTTGATCGACCATGAAAGTGACTTGAACAGGGTGGCCGTGGGACCACGATTGCAGCCGCAAGATGAGGAGGTCGGATTCTCGGCCCCGGAATAGGTCGATAGCTTTCGATGCAAGAGAAATAAGTGAATTGGAGAACGTAAATTTTTCATTAGTTGAGGCAACATCGGGTCGTGATACGCCACGAGCACGGACGCTCAACCGAAATCGACACGATGTCATAATGCCAAGGAAGGTGGTGGAGATGGGACGAAATAATGAAATCATTGCTGGGCTCGACATTGGGACGACGAAAATCGCCTGTATTATAGGCGAGGTCACCAGCGATGGAATCGATATCATCGGAATTGGCTCCCACCCCTCGCGAGGACTGCGAAAAGGGGTGGTGATCAATATCGATGCCACCATCAATTCAATTCAAAAGGCCGTGGAGGAGGCGGAGTTAATGGCGGGCTGCGAAGTCAACACCGTCTACGCCGGGATCGCCGGTGGACATATCCACGGATTCAATTCGCACGGGATTGTAGCGGTCAACAAGGACAAGGAGGTCAAAAACGGGGATCTCGCTCGGGTCGTCGATGCGGCACGGGCGGTGGCGATTCCCATGGATCGCCAGGTGCTCCATGTCATTCCTCAGGAGTATATCATCGACGAGCAGGACGGCATTAAAGAGCCACTCGGAATGACCGGAGTACGCCTGGAGGCGAAGGTTCATGTGGTGACGGCCGCCGTTACCAGCGTCGAGAATATCATCAAATGTACCCGTTCCTGCGATCTCGATGTCGTCGACATCGTCCTTGAGCAATTGGCGAGTAGCGAGGCCGTATTGGAGGCCGATGAAAAAGAATTGGGAGTGGCCGTCGTCGATATCGGTGGCGGAACCACGGATATCGCCATCTACAATCAGGGCAGTCTTATCCACACCGCCGTGTTGTCGCTTGGCGGAAATCATTTGACCAACGATATCGCCGTGGGGCTCAGAACCCCCATGGCGGAGGCCGAGCGAATCAAGCAGCGGTTTGGTTGTGCGCTGACCAAACGGGTCAATCCGGAGGAGACGATCGAGGTTCCTTCGGTCGGTGGTCGTCCGCCCAGGATCTTGAGCCGAGAGATTCTCAGCGAGATCGTCGAACCCCGGGTTGAGGAGATCTTTGCCTACGTGGCTCGCGAGATCGAGGATTCGGGCTGTGAGGAGCTCATCGCTGGTGGGGTCGTGATTACGGGAGGGACGACGATTCTGGACAATATGCCGGAGCTCGCCGAAGAGGTCCTCGGCGTACCGGTGCGGCGCGGGATGCCGCGCGATGTAGGGGGCCTCGTCGACGTGGTCCGGAATCCGAAATTCGCCACCGGCGTTGGCCTTGTGGAGTACGGTGCGAGCGCCGACGAGCGAGCCCTGTTTCAGCGCGATCCTCGGCAGGGGATGTACGGAAAGTTGATGGGAAGAATGAGACAGTGGGTCTCGGCGATGTTTTGACGAATCTGCTCAACCTCTTGCTTGATGGATACCCTGCGGTGGTGGTACCGTCGCCGCGCATTGAAGTGGCCATCATCGAAGATGATTGACGCGGCGAATGGCAGCGGTAGCGTGGGTCTTGTCGCCGCAGTTGAATCGGTGGGTTGAAGGGGCGTCATTTTCGCTACTACACTTGCGATTATGACGTGCTGGAATTAATCATTTTGCACCGCGTAGCAATGCAGCCGGCAAACGACGATCAGTATTGACTCCGTAGTCCAGGGTAGAAGGGTATGCTCGAGTTTGATGACGCCGAAGTTCCCCAGGCGGCCAATATCAAAGTGATCGGCGTAGGAGGTGGCGGTGGAAATGCCATCAACACCATGATCACCGAAGGGATTTCCAGTGTGGAATTCATCGCTGCTAACACTGATCTCCAGGCTCTGGAGACCAATCTGGCGCCCGTTAAGATTCAGATCGGTGGGGCATTGACGGACGGTCTGGGAGCGGGAGCCGATCCCGAGATTGGCCGTAATTCGGCACTCGAGGATCAGACCCGGATCGCCGAAGCGCTCACCGGTGCCGACATGGTTTTCGTCACCGCAGGGATGGGCGGAGGTACCGGGACCGGTGCCGCCCCTATCATCGCCGGCGTGGCTCGAGAGCAGGGCGCGCTGACGGTAGGGGTGGTGACCAAACCGTTTCAATTCGAGGGGCGACGCCGTCGTCGCCAGGCCGACGAGGGGATCGAAAACCTCACCACGGCCGTCGATACTCTGATCACAATCCCCAACCAGCGCCTACTGGCCATCGCCGGTGATCAAACCACGATCTTGGAGGCCTTCAAAAAGGCCGACGAGGTGCTGCTGCATGCCGTTCAAGGAATATCGGATCTGATCACGGTGCGCGGTCTGGTCAATGTCGATTTTGCCGATGTTCGGACCATCATGAGCGATCGGGGAATGGCACTGATGGGAACCGGCCACGCCTCAGGCCCGTCGCGAGCGATGGAGGCCGCCGAAATGGCGATCTCGTCACCCTTGCTGGAGGATGTCTCCATCGAAGGGGCCACGGGTATCCTGATCAACGTCACTGGTGGCGTCGACATGACACTCAACGAGATCAACGAGGCCATGAGCCTTATCGAAAGCGCCTCCCACGAGGACGCGAATATAATTTTCGGTAATGTCATCGAAGAGGATATGCGCGATGAGTTGATGGTCACCGTCATTGCCACTGGTTTTGATCGACCTCGAAGCTCACAGGGAGCGCGGTATAGTGAGATGACCCGTAGCCGAGGAGATTATGGGGCACGTAAAAAGGAACCAAGTGCCCGAAATAAGGAAGACACGGCAACTCGAGAACCAACTCCCGAAAAAGAACCGGGCTACCAACGTGCGCCGGCGCCCTCTGGAAGCCAGCCCACGGCTCGTTTTGAGAAAGGGGACCGAAAAAAGCCGGATTCCCCCAGTGATCGGCGGGCATCTTTTATTCGTTCCAAGCCCGACGAAGGATCGAGCACGAAGAGTGGGTTGAGCCCCGACGAAGAAGAAGAGATCGACGTACCGACATTTTTGCGCAACCCGAAGCGACGCAACGATTCTTAAGCAACCCGCGATGCTGATACCAGCATTTTGTACGGCCCGCTCACCGACCGTGAGCGGGTTTCTGCTTTTGGATCAGAAGAGATGTGGAGAGTTCCGATGATCAAACAGCAAGCACTGGTGCGTACGTCCTTGGTGCTGGTGGAGCCACAGGATGACATCAATATCGGCACCGTCGTACGGGCCGGGCGCAATTTTGGTATCGAATCGCTTCGTCTGGTGCGTCCGGCGAGTGCCGCTGCCGACAAGATCGCGATCAGTGCCCCTCGTTGTGGAGAGCTCATCGATCAGATCGAATATTACGAGACAGTCGACGAGGCTGTCGGTGATTGTGTATTGACGCTGGGGATGACCGCGCGCCGAAGGGCGGCGAGTTGGCGGGTACTTCAACCGCGTCAGGCAGCGCGTGAAGCCCTGCGTGTCAGCGGCCGTGACAAAGGACGGATCGGTGTGATTTTTGGTCGCGAGGACCGCGGTCTATCGAATGATGTCTTGGATCGGTGCCATGCCATCGTAACGGTGCCCACCAATCCGGAGTATAGTTCATTGAACCTGGGCCAGGCCGTCACGGTCATGGCCTGGGAGTTGTCGCGTGCCGCCCAACAGATCGATACCGAGGATGTGGCGCTCGCTGACGTGGAGCCTCATACCGAGTTCGAACCAGCTGCGATGGCCGGCCTGCAGCGGATGTTCGAGCAATGCGAAGACGCGCTGGAGGCGGTGGAGTTTTTCAAAGCCGAGACCAGTGATCATATTATGCGCAGCATTCGCAGCGTGTTTTTGCGTGCAAATCTCGACACACGGGAACTCGCCATTTGGCACGGCATATTCAAAGAAGTCGTGGCCTATTTGGAGAGGACAGAAGGATCGACTGGTGAGGAGGGGACTCAATCGTCGATGAAACAATAACGCTGATCCCGTTCTGTATCATCGATGCACACATGATCGTCGCGGCAATCGCCATCGGATTCACAACTGCGCATACAATAGGCCTCATGACGCTCATACTGAACGCAGATCGCCTCGGAGGGGCAGTTGCCGGGTCGGCAATCGTCGATAGTGCAAAAACCGCGTTGTACCGAAAGATCGCAGAAAGCCCCGGAGGGACAGTCACCATTGGCCTCGCAAAAGTCCCCGATCTGGGGTGCGCATCCGATTCCAATGCTCAGCGTCAGAAGGAGTGCGGCGATCCAGGGGAGCGAACGAAACGCAGGGTGGAAGAATTGCGGCGCTGTCAATTGTTGTTGCACGAAGTCAGCGTCTCCACGGTGGAAGAGAATCAGAATTGTTGGGGGTTCCGTCGAGCGGAACGCCAGCGCAAAAACGCGCTCATCGGTTTGTACCGTCGGCTCGGAGTCATGACAAGATGAACATCGACGTCAATGCTCATGGCGGGGGACGTGACTTTTGGATTGGTTCGCTCTTTTCGTTCGTCGTCCACGCCCTGATTGTAGTGGTGTTGGTCGTGGCATTGTCGATCGAAACAGACGATGAGCGTGAGGATCAGCAAGAATCGATGGAGGTTGTACTCGACGAGACAATTCATCAAGCACAACCCGAAGTGGAGGCCGTGGAACCTGAGACCGAAGAGACGCAAGAGCCGGTGGAGCAACGACCGGAAGAAGTGGCGCAAGAAGTACAGGAAGAAGAAGAAACAATCGATGACGACGATGAAATGCCTGATGATAGCCCGCTGGATCGTTACGCCGTCGACCAGGTCACCGACGATGAGGAACCGGAACAAGCCGACCACGTCTCCGATCAGGCCCATCGCACCGAGGAAGAAACCGTCGCCGAGATTACGACGATTGAGGACGTGGAACCCACCGACGATCCGGAGTCGGTGGAGCAGGATGCGGATACGGAGCGCGAAATTGCGATGCAGACTCTCGAGCAGGAGTTTGAAGAACCGGATCTGGTTGATGTCGAGGAGTTCGATGAGCCCGAAGAAATCGAGGAAATCGAGGAAATCGAGGAATTGGACGAGTCCGATGATCTGGAAGAGCCCGAGGAGTTGGCGGAGCCGCTCGAGGAGTTCGCCGATGAGACGCCAACCCGTGAATATCGGGATCCAAGTGAGATGATTCTAGGCCCTCGAGAGGAAGACGCCGATTTGGATGTTGCAGAATCCATCGATCGCCAGTCGGTATTCGAGCGCGACGTTGCAAAGGCCCGCGAAGTGCTGGAGCGAAAGCCCGGGGAGACGAGCGAACAGCGTCCAAGACAAGGGCGAAGGCTATTGTCCAGCTGGCGTGAGAACGAAGAAGCGATGCGCGCCAATCTGGAAAATTTCATTCCCCACATCCAGCCTGGAAACCACACATCGGTCAACGCCCGTGCAGCTCCTCACGCCAGTTATATTGCTCGTATGCATCGCACCATTCACCCCCGCTGGGCGGAGAGCTTTATCCCTCGGGTATCGCGAAATTTTTCGAGCTCCGATGCCATCAATGAC
Organism: Myxococcales bacterium; assembly: GCA_007119595.1. Taxonomy (GTDB): domain Bacteria; phylum Myxococcota_A; class Bradymonadia; order Bradymonadales; family Bradymonadaceae; genus SLJM01. The sequence continues at coordinate 15,688 of SKPJ01000592.1, read as the reverse complement.
AGGAGTCTGGAAGTGGTGATCGAAATCGTCATCGATGCCGCGTCGGGAGAGGTCGTGGAGACCGGCCGTGCGCGTCCATCGGGGCACGACCTCTTTGATGCCGAGGCGGCCAATGTGGCGCGCTCCGTCAGTCCCCAGCCGGAGCCTCCGGACTCCATGGTAAGCCCCGATGGTAAGGTCTATATTCACTGGACCTTCTGGCGCGATCAGCGTCGATGCGGCACCTTCGGAGCCCGAATCTATCGACTCGAGGAGGGCGGACAACGGCGCCAAATCAACGGCTCGTCCGGGGGAGGATAAGTGGCCCGTTGCGAACTTGACTTTGCACGGGGGCGCCGATACGGTCCCGCCTCGTACGCGGCCTCGGAGCGACTCTCCATGGGTGAGTTTCCGGGGTTTTTTACGTACTGGAGCACATTCTACATTTTTACTTTTAAGCTAAAGGGAAATCCCATGGCTTTGCATCCAGATCGAAAAGCGGAAATCATCGAGAAGTTTCAACGTTCGCAAGGAGATACGGGCAGTCCTGAAGTTCAGGTCGCTCTGCTCACCGAGCGAATTAACGAGCTTCAAGGTCACTTCTCCGAGCACAAACAAGATCATCAATCGCGACGTGGATTGTTGAAACTCGTTGGCCAGCGACGCAGCCTTCTTACATATCTAAAGAAGAAGGACGTGGAGCGCTATCGCGAGCTCATTGGTGCGCTCGGATTGAGAAAGTAGGAAGAATTTTGTGCCCCACGCCGTTGAGCATTGGTGGCGGGGGGCACAAGCACTCACTGGAGGCTTGTTTGGGGAAATAAGGCGTAGAGCAATATATCAGGGTAGCCTGTAATTGGCGGCGCCAGCCACAGCGCTGGTGAAGCGGATTACATGCTACACAATGGATTACTTGCTCTCCGAGTTATCTCACCGTTTCGGAAGATGAGTCCTGCACCATCGACAGTATCCGCGTTTTTTCGCGGCTGTGGCTCGGTGTAGGTCCGATTCCCCAGCATTTTTATCACCCCGGTATTATTTAACCCTTGATGCGCCGCGATGAAAGGCGGTGGATCGACATCAAACAACGAAGAGGTTTAGCTATGGCAATTCTTCAAGAAGGCGCCAAATTCGGCGACAAAGAACTTATTCTGGAGACGGGACGTATGGCCCGTCAGGCCAACGGATCGGTGGTTGTTCAATTTGGCGATTGCATGGTTTTGTGCACCGCCACGGCCGGCGGTCTTCGCCCGGACCTGCCGTTTTTTCCACTCATGTGCGATTACGTCGAAAATTTCTGGGCCGCCGGAGCGATTCCGGGTGGTTATTTCAAGCGCGAGGGAAAACCGGGCTTGAAGGCGACGAAGACCAGTCGCCTCATCGATCGTCCGACTCGCCCCTTATTTCCCGATGGGTATATGCATAATACCCAGATCATCGCCTGGGTACTGTCGGCCGACAAGGTCTATGACACCGATGTTCTCGCCGTCACCGGCGGGTCTGCGGCGCTGCTCATCAGCGATATTCCCTGGAATGGTCCGGTCGCCGGCGTGCGCGTGGGACGAGTGGACGGCGATTTCGTCGCCCATCCCAGTTTCGAGCAACGCGAAGAGTCGGACCTCGACCTCGTGATGGCCGTACGCGGCGATTCCATCGTCATGGTCGAGGGAAAGGCCGATGAGGTGCCGGAAGCGGAATTGGTAGAGGCTCTCGAATTCGGAAGGGAGTCTGTGCAGGACGTTCTCGATCTTCAGCATAAATTGGCCAAAGAGGTCGGCAAGGAGCCGATGGATTTCGACGCTCCGGAGCGAGACGAAGCGCTGGTCAATGCGGTCCGAGAAGCCACGGAGGACAAGCTTCAGTCGGCAGTGCGAATCCCGGAAAAATTCAAGCGTTTTGATGCCCTTGATGCCCTGCGAGACGAGGCGATCACAGCCCTCAGTGAGACCTACCCGGAACGAGAAGGGGAACTCAAGGACGCCTTCAAAGAGCTCAAAAAAGGTGCCATGCGTAAGCTGGTTGTCGACAGTGGCATCCGTATCGACGGCCGCGAGCCCGATGAAGTCCGCGACGTAACCTGTGAAGTAGGTTTGGTTCCCAAAGCCCACGGCTCGGCGCTGTTCACCCGTGGTGAGACGCAGGCACTGGTTACCTGTACCCTTGGTACTGAGCGCGACGCAAAGCGCATGGATACCTTGGAGGGTGATTTCTCCAAAGAGTTTATGCTCCATTATAATTTTCCTCCATTTTGCGTCGGAGAGGCAAAACCCCTGCGCAGCACTTCTCGTCGTGAGCTGGGCCACGGAATGCTCGCAGAGCGCGCACTCAAACCGGCTCTTCCCGAGTTGTCGAAGGAGTTTCCCTATACCATTCGGGTGGTCAGCGATGTGCTGGAGTCAAATGGTTCCAGTTCCATGGCCAGTGTCTGTGGCGGTAGTCTGGCCATGATGGACGCCGGTGTACCGGTCGGATTTCCCACCACCGGAATCGCCATGGGACTTATCAAGGAAGGTGACGACGTCGTCATCCTCAGTGATATCCTGGGTGATGAAGATCATATGGGCGATATGGACTTCAAAGTCTGCGGCACTGACAAAGGTATCACGGCATTTCAGCTCGATACCAAAATCGAAGGTGTCTCCAAGGAGCTGATGTCGGAAGCACTGGAACAGGCGCGTCAGGGACGTCAGCACATCCGTGAAGTGATGGATGAAGCATTGGCTACGCCGCGCAAAGATCTGTCGCCGAATGCGCCGCGGATCATCTCCATTCAGGTCCCAACCTCGGAAATTGGAACGATCATCGGGTCTGGCGGAAAGACGATTCGAGCCATTCAGGAGACGACGGGAACGACGGTCAACATCGATGACGACGGAACCGTCATGATCGCCTCGGAGAGCGCCGAAGGCGCGGAGCAGGCCATCGAGATCATCGAAGGGCTGACCGAAAAGCCGGAGGAGGGCACCATCTATCTCGGCACGGTGAAAACCGTGGTCGACTTCGGTGCGTTTATCGAGATCTTGCCGGAGACCGACGGTCTTTGCCATATCTCGGAGTTGACCGAGGGACGAGTCGATAAAGTCGAAGATGTTCTTCAGGAAGGCGATGAGTGCCTGGTGAAGGTGCTCAACGTGGACAATCGCTCCGGCAAGATTAAACTCAGCCGACGTGCGGCGTTGGCCGAGCGTGGAGAAGACAGCGATGAGTAATCGTCTCTGAAACAAAGGCGATAGATTTTCTCCCCCCGGCGGTGTTGCTACTGTCGGGGGGATTTTTTTCCGGCGTGCGTGCTGTTTCGCTAAGGCGTGATTGTTGCCAGTCCTTGCTTCTGTTAGCGTAAAAGCGCAAGTGTGAATCGACCGAAAGACGGGAGAATATTATGCGACGTATGGTCTCGATGTTGGTGAGTTTATTGGCTGTCGTCATTGTTTTTCAGCCACAACCGCTCAGCGCGGATATGGGAAGTGTCCTCGGTGAAATCGAGTGGGGAGACAATCCGCAGCAGGTGGTCGAGAAAGTTCGCGCAGAAAAGCTCAACGCACTGCGCGAAGATTCACGGCTGCGCAATGACCGACCGGCGATGCAGCAGGCGCGCAACAAGGTACTCGACGATATGCGGCGCATCGAGGATTCCTACTACGAGCTGCGGGGCTCGGAGACCGATTACGATATGAGCATTATCACCACCGAATTCACCCGCAATAACGGGGAATCGCTGCTACTGGTGCGAGACCGTACAGCGCAGCACTTTTATTTCTTTCTCGATGGCTCGCTGTACAAATTGGTTGTCGCCTACCAACAAGATCACGTCGATCATCTGGATTTTGAGGCATTCATGAGTCGAGTTCGTCAGCAGTACGGTGAGCCAGCATCGACGGAGTACGGGAGTGTGAGAGGAGAAGAGGGCATCGTCGAGGCACTCTGGCGAGATGGTCCCTACAAATTACGGGTCAATGACCGGCGCGGATTTTTTGGAACATTTACCATGACCTTTATGGACCGAGAAACCGTGGAGCGATTGGTGGCACAGGGACGAGAGTTTGGCGGGCGCGGCGAAGAGGAAGACGTAGGCCGGGTCTCCGATCGAGTTCAAGCGCTGACCCAGCCGTCGACAGGTCCTCGCCGTGGTTCGCGGGTGGCACAGGAGTTGACCGGAGACATCGAAGTTGATCTGTCGACCGGAGAAGAAGAGGAGGAAGAAGAAGAAGAAGAGGCGTCGGCTTCCGCCACCCCAACCCCCTCGTCATCTCCGAGCCCTTCCACGTCCTCCAGTTCGTCGAGCACCCCGACGAGTACCCGTCCGGCGAGTACCGAAGAAGACGATGATGATGATGACGATCTGGTGATTTATTGATTCACGAGTATTTTTGCGACACGGCTCGGCTTTTGCCGGGCCGTTTTCTATGTGGGGGGGCGGCTGGGATGGTCCGAGATGACGATGGAGAAAAAGTTGCAGTGGTTGGGCGTTGTAGTCTTGGCCAGTGGGGCGTGTCTGGCCGGACTCTATGGGTGGATAAAGGCACCACCTGAAAGCGAGGAGATGCGATGGGTGACGTCTTATGCCAAGGGGAAAGTATTGGCTCAGTCTCTCCAGCGGCCACTGATGATCGACTTTACGGCCGATTGGTGTGTTGCTTGCCAGAAAATGGACGCCGAGGTCTTTCGTCATCCCCGGATCCGCTCCCGTCTGGAGTCCGAATTCATAGTCGTAAAAGTCGACATCGATGAGCGCACACCAGTGACGCAGGAAGCGATTCAGCGTTTTGAGGTCGCAGGTCTTCCGCGGGTGGCGTTCGAGACAGCCGATGGAGAATTTTTTCGAGAAGCCAGCTTTGAGGGAGGGGTAGGTATTGAGGAGTTTGATCGACGTCTCGATCAGGTGTTGGAGGCCGTCGATACGGAGCCGGCCGACGGGTAGCTCGCATCCTCACTCAGCCGCTGCTGGCAGCGTGCATCCTCGCTTCGTCCTTGCCGTCAGCGGCGAATGAGTCGATGTGCTGTGGTCCGGAAGAGCGTCGATTGATGACGGTTGAATTTGCCGGGGCGCTTGACGACGCATGGTCAGCGTATAGGTTAGCGGCGCTCCCAATCGGGCGCTGGCTGGGGCGTATGCTGTATGCTGGCGCTATTAGTTTGTTGTAAAAGCCGTTTTGGGTTTGCCGCAAAAAGTCGTGGCAGATCCGATAGGAGGTGTTCATCATGCCCATTTACGAATATCGATGTGGTGATTGCGGAACGACGTTTGAAGAAATTCAGCGCTTCTCCGATCCCGATCCCGAATCCTGCCCCGAGTGCGATGGGGAGGATGTAAGCAGGCTGGTTTCGAGAACCAATTTTCAGCTAAAAGGCGGCGGTTGGTACGCCGATGATTATGAATCACCATCGACGACTGCCGACAACGACGATACCACTTCCGGTGAGTCGTCAGAGACCGAGACCGATAGCGATTCCTCGGCAACTGATTCGTCCTCAAACGAAGAAGCGGCGGCCGAATAGGTCCCCCGCGCTCCACCCATGGCAGCGACGACTTGCCGGCTTGAATATCGTGCATAAGATTCGCCCAGAACACAGTCTCGGGTATCTGTGCGAACGCCGTCGAGACGAGCTTGAACGCTCATTTTTGATCGTGCGCAAAGATACCAAAAACACAGTACCGATGAACTTGAGAAGGAAAGGGGTAAGAAATGAGTAAAATGATAGGAATTGATTTGGGAACCACGAATTCTGTGGTGGCTGTAATGGAAGGCAATGAAGCCAAGGTCATTCCAAACCAGGAAGGTGCGCGAACGACGCCCTCGGTCGTCGCCTTTGATGACAAGGGCGATGTCCTGGTGGGCCGAGTGGCCAAAAATCAGGCCATTACCAACCCGGAAAATACGGTTTTTTCGGTCAAGCGTTTTATGGGCCAGAAATTCTCGGAGCTCGAGGGAGAGCAAAAGCGAGTGCCCTATACGGTACTCAAGGCCGACAACGGCGATGCACATATCGAGATCCGGGACAAGCAGTTGAGTCCCCCGGAGCTATCGTCGAAGATCTTGATGAAACTCAAGCAAGCCGCAGAGAGCTATCTGGGCGAAGACGTGACGGAAGCGGTCATCACCGTGCCGGCCTATTTCAACGACTCCCAGCGACAGGCGACCAAAGATGCAGGCCGCATTGCCGGTCTCGACGTCAAGCGCATCGTCAATGAGCCCACCGCAGCAGCACTGGCGTACGGGCTCGACAAAGACGAAGAGGAGCTGGTGGCGGTCTACGATTTCGGTGGAGGTACGTTTGATATCTCGATTCTGGAGGTCGGCGAAAACGTCATCGAGGTCAAGAGCACCAACGGGGATACCCATCTCGGTGGTGATGATGTCGATCAGGTGATCATCGATTGGCTCATCAAGGAATTCAAAAACGAAAAGGGAATTGACGTCTCCGACGACAAGATGGTGTTGCAGCGGCTCAAAGAGGCCGCTGAAAAGGCCAAGATCGACTTGTCCAGTGTATTGGAAACCGAGATCAATTTGCCGTTTTTGACCGCCGACGACAGTGGGCCAAAACACCTCAATCAGAAGCTGAGCCGGGCGAAGCTGGAATCGATGATCGAGCCGATCATCGAGGATACGCTCGCGCCGTGCCGTCAGGCCATTGAAGATGTCGGCGGCGATGCTTCCGCGATCGACGAGGTGATCCTTGTCGGTGGTTCGACGAGAATCCCACTGGTTCAGAAAAAGGTCACCGAGTTTTTCGGCAAAGAGCCCCACAAGGGAGTCAACCCCGACGAGGTGGTTGCACGGGGAGCAGCGGTCCAGGCGGGTGTGCTCTCAGGCGACGTTGGCGATGTATTGTTGCTCGATGTCACTCCGCTGTCGCTGGGTATCGAAACCCAGGGGGGAGTGATGACCTCATTGATCCCTCGCAATACCACCATTCCCACCAAAAAGAGTGAGATCTTCAGCACGGCCACCGATAGCCAGACGTCGGTGACGGTGCACGTACTTCAGGGAGAGCGCCCGATGGCGACCGACAACCGGACGCTCGGGAAATTCAATCTCGATGGGATTCCACCGGCTCCCCGCGGTGTACCTCAAATTGAGGTGACCTTTGATATCGATGCCAACGGCATTGTCCACGTCTCGGCGAAGGACAAGGCCACTGGCAAGGAGCAAAAGATCCGCATCGAATCCTCGGGAGGTCTCGAGGAAGAAGAGGTCGAACAATTGGTCAAGGAAGCGGAGAAGCACCGCGAAGAGGACAAGCAAAAGCGGGAGCATGCCGAGTTGCGCAACAAGGCCGAAGCGATGGTCCACTCCGCGGAGCAGAGCCTCGAAGATGCCGGGGACAATCTGCCCGAAGAGCAGGTCACCGAATTGGGTGCCAAAATCGATGCCCTTCGCACGGCCGTTGATGAATACGACTACGACACCATGGAGAGCATCGTCTCCGAACTCGAGGAGATGATGCACAAGGCCGCCGAGCAGATGTATGGAGCTGGCGCTCAGGGACAACCTGGAGCTGCTCAGCCCGGAGCTGGTCCCGATGTCTCTGCTGGAGGTGGCACCGATGACGACGACGACGATGATGACGACGTCATCGACGCCGAATTCGAGGAAGCCAACTAGTGGTCGGATGCAGTGAAGAGGATTGTTTGAGACCGAGGACTGGGCGACGAGGTTGAAGCCGTCGTAACGAGGCGATGCCGTAGTATCATCGAGTGCAGACGGCAAAGAGATCGTCGTTCAGGACCGGTCTCAACATGTCAAAATCACTGGTTTCGACCGCTAGAGTGCGCCATCACACTGAAGTACAGCATAGGCCGCTGTATTTTGGCTAATATGTGAGCCGTTTGACAGGCTGTGTTTCACTCGATGTGCTGCCGGTTCAATTCTACGTGTCGGTCCAGTACTAGCGAATCGACACAATTCAACGCATGACTGAGCCAGCGGGGGTACTCCCCGCTGGCTTTTGTTTTGTCAAGGGACTCGCTATGATTGCCGCGCCTCGCTATGATCGGCGAGGACTGGAGTCGAGCACCCTGTGTATTGGTGTTCATTGCAGCATATCGTCAGGAGACCGGAAGTCATGGGACGAAAGGAGAGTTCATCGACTGGACCATTGGACGTGGCCAATGCTGCTGAAGATGGCCGGTTCGAGATTTTGGTCGACGATACCGATGATCCGCGGCGAAGTCCTGTGTCGCAGCCTGGAACTTCCGATGGCAACAAGCGAACTCGTTTGATCGCCGCCGTAAGTGTAATTGCACTCTTGTTGATCGGAGTCACAGGGGTAGCTGCCCTCTTCGGTGGTGAGCCAGAGGATGACGTCGCTGAAGGCCAAGACTTGGCACTCGATGAAGAACCCGGATTTCAGCCGTATGCCGGGGGACTCGTAGCGAGTGACGACGAACCAACGGACGATGATCCGTCACCGGCAGCTTTGGCAGCATCGGATCATTTGGAAAGAGAGCAAGAACCGGATGAAGCGGGATCATCTGACGAAGGTGAATCGGAACAAGACCGGGTTGCCGAGCAAGGATATGATCGTGAAGCGGATTGGAGGATCGATGAAACTTCGGTCATCGGCCGCGAGCCAGATGGTGAGAGGATCATCGAAGATACGCGAGGGGAGCCAATGTCTCAGCGTGAGGCTCAGGAACGGCTTGAGCGCCAACTGGAGAGTATTGAAAATGCCGATCGCGACTATCAACAACGCCTCCGTCGCCGGGATGCTCGAGTTAATTCCAGAGTCATTCGCTCGATAGGAGAAGATGGAGTGACAATCGCGCCGGGAGTACAGATCAGCGAGGATATTCAGAAACGGATTCAAGAACAATTTGGTCGAAACCATGTCCAGTCTGTTGAACTTGAGGACGGCGTTGAGGCCGATGAATATCGCGGCGTAGAGGATTACGATGACGACTATTATTATGACGATGACGACTATTATGATGACGAGTATTGGGACGACGCAGACGACTGGGATGAATATTGAGAAACCGCAGCCAATTCAGGATCCGAGAGCGGTGTGAATCTCAGGTTTGATCACCGCTCGTCATTTTGACACCGACTACCGAGCCAACAGGGAGTGACCGTCATTTGCAATGATGCGTCAGCCGTACTGCCCCCTTTCCCCCAACACGGAGAAGGCAATGATCGAATTGGATAGAAAGAAGGACGGGCCAATCACAGGCGTTGTCACTCGAAGGCATTGAATCGAGTCATATTCAGAAGGGGCCTACAAGTGACCAGCAATGCCTGTTCGATGACCATCTTCCAGGTCGGCTTGTGTTGTTCTTTGTTTTTGTCGTTTTTGATCCGGGACAGGGTACGCATCACAGACAGAATATTGAAGGCAATCATGCGCAGCAGACCCACCGCTAGGATTCCGTCGGGATGACTCGTCCAGGGGGTGCGATAGGCATCTTCTTCCCAGATGGCATCGGCGGTCCAGTGACCGTTATTTTCGCACCGCCAGTGGGCCTTTACCAGTTTGAGCGCCTCATCGGAATCAAGTTGGTCGCCGCCCAGTGAGGTGACGAAAAAGCGATTCCCCACCGTGATGTCGCCATCATTTTCGACGACCACCCGCTCCACACGCACGAGCTGACTGGCTCCCAGCCATCCAAGGTCGTCGTCGACCCGGTGTGTCCAAACGGTGTAACAGATAGTTTTACCATCTTCCCGGTACCGAATCGTGGTCCCGGCCTGATTGCCCGGCTGCTCGGCGAGAGTGTCGACCGCCATCTGATGGATCGCTCCCTGAGGGCTTTTGATGGCCATCAAATAGTCGACATCACGATGCTGTAGCGTCTGGGCCATTCCCCTGGTGGCATTGCCCGCATCCAGGGTGACCAACTCCACGATATTGGTGCGTCCGTAGGCGTCAAGCAATGCCCCCAGCGTCGTGTTGATGGTGCCTTCCTCGTTGGTCTCTCCCCGAATTGGCCACTGGTCGATCACGGCGCCAGCATCTGAAGAGATCAGGGTCGCGCGGTGGACTCGTACCAGCCCATAGGATGACTCTTCTTTACGGTCGTGCCACTGAACGTAGGGAAGCTGACTTTTGAGCACCGTCTTGAGTTCGGCGTTCGTCAGATTCTGTCCGTCCAGCGAAGTTTGCCGGGTGATGATGGCTCGAAGTCGCCATTCGGGGATCCGTGCCATATGTTTTCCGTCGATCGCCACAGTGCTATGACTCAGACGGCTCGGGCGCAGATTTCTGCGCCGCCATTCGGCCTTGACCTGACGGTGTAGCGCTCGCCTCAGCTCGGACCAGACAAGTCTCGGTAAAACCAGACCGAATGCATTGTCCGAGACCCGCTCTTCGAGCTCGAATTGATGACGTATTTTCGGGTGTAATTGTTCACTTCGATATTCCACCGCCCGCGTCGACCGTGCTCCGGTCGCAAGGGCAACCACTGCCAAGCATAGCAATGCTCCCAGCGGGTGGACTACCCACGGCTGATGACGGGGATCTTCGACGTTATCGAGTTCGGCATCCTCGATTCGTCGCAAAATCCCCTTGGAGGAACTCATTTCTCCAGTTACTCTGAATGTTGCCATATTCACCTCATCCTTGAGGAACGATTGGCACTGACGGCGCCGCTGCTTGCCTGCAATTGGGCGCCGTCCTTCTTTCTAGTCCCACAATTTACCGATATTTGTTGTTGAATGCGATCGAACTGCAAGAATGTTGCCGGGCGTAGCGTTGAGCGAACCTGGTGTGAATCTGGAAAGCATTGATAGATGGGTTGACAGGTAGTCGATGCCTTTTCTATAACGCTGGCTCGTTGCCTTCGTGGCGACGAAGAAGTGTGCGGGAGTAACTCAGTGGTAGAGTGCAACCTTGCCATGGTTGAAGTCGGGGGTTCGAATCCCCTCTCCCGCTCTTGCTAAACCCTTGAAATGATTGACCTTCAGGCGCTTCGGTTATATCGAAAGGTGTCAAAGTCGGAACCCCGATTTTGACACCTTTTGGCACTCTGCGGGGCGGCCAGCCCCAGTGGTGCATTCAGCGATTTACCTCCCCCACCAGTGCAGACACGGCGGCGTACTGGTCTTCGGGCCGAACGTGCGTGTACTACGCCGTGAGCAGAAGTTGAGTGAAGCGTCTGCGCGCCGAGAGCACGTCGAAGCGGCGTTGCGGCTCGCTCGACGATGCTACGTCGCATCGCCTCGTCGCCGGGGCGAATCGCCGCTCTCAGCTCTCCCCGCACCTTTCGCGCCTCCAGCATCGTCGCTTCCTCGATGGTTTTGCGACGTCGCTTCCGATTCCCTCGCGGGTCGGTCGCTGTCGCGTCGATCTTGAACTTCCCGTCGATCTCCGGGGGCATGTAGATTCCCGGCTCGTCGGTCTTCTTCCAGGGCGCGGTGTGCTTTTCCCGCACTCGCTCGGCGAGGTTATCGGTGGCGTCGAGTAGTGCGGTATCTGAAGGCACTTTCCAGTTTCTCCAGTTTGGTTCCAGTATGAATGACCGGCATAAACACTGGCCCAAACGCCAAGAACTGGAAAAACTGGAATTACAAACAACTTATACGCGTCACGCGCCCGTATGCGCATATACGAGCAGGTAAACTCTCTGCGGTTGCGGGTCTTCGGTTTCTGCTTCGGCTCGTGCTTCATCAGCACTCGCTCTTTGACCTCATCGAGTGAGCGAAACCTTGGTTTTTCGTCATCATCCGTTAGCATCTCAATCCCTCGGTGGTCATACACACATTGCTTCGAGGACTTGCCATTGCTTCGAGGACTTGCCCCGGCTGGCTCCTACTCCCGCCGGGGCCTTTTTTATCCCGCAGCCTCCCATGGCGGGATCTCCGGCGAGGTCCAGCCCCGCTGGCGCTCCAGCGCATCCAGGGCATCTCGCAGCTCGCCGGCCTCCAGCAGATCGCCAGGGTCCAGGCCCTCGCCCGCTGCGCAGAGGTGGAGTCGATCGCGAGCCCACGACGGCCCCAGCTCCTCAGCGGCGGCATCCGCCACTCGCTCTGCCAGCCCCTCGCCCGCGTCATCGCCATCGGCGAGCACGACGACGGCGGGCAGATCCTCCCAGCCACAGCACCAGCGATCCTGCCAGCTCTGCGCCCCGGGTGCAGCGACGGCGTGCCGGTGAACTGTCGCTAGAGCCAGGGCGTCTGGCTCTCCCTCGACGACGTACAGCGGGGCGTCATGCCTGACAGCCTGCACCACCTGGCCAGGCGCGAGGTAGGGCAGTGGCGGGCAATGCAGATCGTCAGCGCCGACTCGCAGCAGCCCCAGCGCCTTCGGCTCATCACCGTCGATGCGGCGGTATCGGAGGCTGGCGAGCTGCCCCCGATCGTCGTGGTATGGCAGCACAAGAAAAGCCGTGTCTTTGTGCCAGTACGGCTGTAGGTAGCCGCGCTCAGGATGCCAGATCCCTGCGGCGGCTAGCTCCGCATCGGAGTGATCGGCGACCATGTGCGACCATCTACCACGCGGGACGCTACGCACCCCCTCTGTGGCAGCCACCTGCGGATCGATCCCACGCCCCTCCAGGTAGGCGGCGGCGTCATCCTCGAGCGTCAGGCCAGCCCAGATCGACGCCAGCACGGCCCGTGCTCGTGCCACATCCTCGGGGCGTCTGCCGGCGCCTCGACGGACTCCGGCTTCATCCGGCGCCTCGCCTGCGGTGGCGCTCCCTCGGCGATGCCGGCCCAGCGGACCAGGGCGTCGATGGCCGTCGGGATGTCCTCGCCGGTGACGGCCATCCACAGATCGATGCACGATCCGCCGGCCCCGCAGCCATGGCAGCGCCAGCCATCGCGGGAGATCCCGCAGCTCGGCGAGCGGTCGTCATGGCCTGGTGTGGGGCATCGGGCCGTCCACCACTCCCCACGGCGGCTGGTGATCTCGACGTCGAGGTGATCGGCGAGGGTCTGGTAGTCGATGGCAGTGCGGACGTCGGCGGCGTCGATGGTCATCGGGCCACCTCGTCGCTGGTCGAGGTGCGCTGTGGCCCCAGCCACGCCCGCAGCTCACTGATGCGGTACACGATCCGCCCCAACTTGTGGTTATGAAGTTCCTCGCAGCCGGGAAGCGCTGGACCGGCGTCATTGACGAGGCCACTTCCAGGTGCGGGTTTGCCAGGTAGACACTTCCGCTGACACACCTTCTCAAGTCGCTTGACCGCATCTTGCACCTCCACTACGGCATCTCTTACTTCTTCCAGACTGGCAGCCTCATCGAATTCGATTAGCCCCGGTGTTTCCAAGTATTCCTCGCCTTCCGGCGTCCTACCAAAGTAGTCGGCAAGCTCTCGGATAGTCAGCGCCAACAACCATTTTGCACGATCGGATCCAACGCTCGGGTCGACCTCTGCGCACTCCAACAGCGGCTTCATCCAATACCGTAACTCCCTGTCAAAATCGTCATTGTCCAACCCTTGTAGGGCCCACAGATAACCCCGGTGGCCTTCCGTTACGAATTCGACCAGCTCATCTTGGACCATCACCAACCCGACAAAAAAGTACCCCAGACCGGGTGACGGGCGCCGACGGGGCGCTTTCCGATCTGGGGCGAGCCGGGATTGCTCCCGGAGTCTTATCTTGGGGTCCGTGGTGGGCCGTCACTCCCATCACCTTTCTACAGTTCAGCAGTCATCCGGCTTCGTCATCGCTCCCATCTACAGTCTTTGATTGAAACCACTCGGCGATGTCCTCACATCCATGCTGCCCCCGGGCAGTCTCCACGGCAAATTCAACCAACTCGTTTTGGCCAGCCTCGAAATGCAGTCCATTGGCCTCCAGGAACGCTATAGCCACCGTCGTCGCCGTTCGTTTATTGCCGTCCACAAAGGGATGGTTGCAAATCAAGGACTCGAATAGGGCCGCCGCTTTGTGGCAAAGGGTGGGATAGAGATCAGCTCCACCAAAGGTTTGGCGCGGACGCATTGCAGCCGACTCTAGCCCGGCACGGTCGCGAAGCCCCGGACTTCCACCGGAGATATCCAATTCGTCGTCGTGAATTGCCTCGAGGTCGGCAGCAGTGGGATATTCGACGTGCACAGCGGTTATCGTTTGGCCAACTTATCGAGGGCTTCCCGATAGCGCTTTCGCACCCTGGCAGCGGCCCTTTGGAATACTTCGGTGGTTTCGTCTTCGTCCGGACGTCGCAACGTATCCTCATCGGGGCGCTGCTGCTTGCCCTCTTCGTCGGGCCGGTGGGGTTTTTCAGGTGTGGAGGGCATGTCTTCGCTCCGCTACGGTAAGCTACGCTGGGCAACTACAGGCTAAACATATACAGGCGGCAATACAATTCCCCTTCAACACCACGCCTCGTGTGGTTCCGTCATGGCGCACAAGGGATACCCCCCACGGCTCCTCCACAGCGTCGATCTTCGTCGTCATCGTCGGTATTCTCACCGTCCGCCGTCGCTTCGGTGGCGGGCCAGGTAGCGCCGTCGGCGCCGCTCTCCACGACACCACGAGCACTCGCGGGGAAGGGAGCGCTTGGCACGAGGTCGGGCATTCTTCCAGGCAAAGGGATCGGGATCATTCATCGGCGCCCCCTCCATGAATGATGTACGCGTCGCGTCCACACTCGGCGGCCAGGGCGTTTATCTGGCGTGCAAGGGCGTCGAGGCGCTGTTGGCGCACTTTGCTACGGGCCTCGAACTTCGGGATCACTCTCGACGCGACCGACGGCGCAGGATCATTCAGGCGGCGGCTTTCCGTCGCCAAAAGAGATCGATGCAGATTGCGCGCGCTCTTTTCGTCGTTTCGATTTTCGGCTTCGATTTCAGCGTACTCGTCGAGCAGCTCCCGCACGTCATCGCGCTGTAAGAACTCTTGCAGTGTCAGTGCAACACCGTGTTCTTCTGCCCGCCGGCGCAACTCGTCTGCGATGTTCTCGACGGTCGCCGAGTGCTCATCGCCTCGGGCGTTGCCCAACTGGTACTGGGGAGTGCCGAGACAGATACGGACTTGCTCGGCGGCGCCGGTCCAATCGCCATAGGTATCAATCAGGGATCGAAGCCGGGTCGTCTCCGAGGGGACGGATTGCATGTAGTAGTCGACGGCTTGCTTTGCGTCGGTGATATGTGTGGTCATTTTTGCGCACCATTCGTTGTGTGAATGAATCGCCTGGAGGTGTCACATTAGGTGTCACACTCTGGCCTGTCTGCCCCTGCGTCGAGGGGGGTGATAGTGCGTAAAACGACCAAAAATGGACCTTTTGCGGTACTTCGAGCCGTTGCCATGGTTGAAGTCGGGGGTTCGAATCCCCTCTCCCGCTTATCTTAGACCCCGGATTTCCGGGGTCTTTTTACTTCTTGTGGTGTGCGAGACCACAAGTCACAACCGCGGGCCACAAGTCGCCCCACAAGTGACCGCTGCGCCATCACCTCCGGGACAGCCTCGCCGACTGCTTCCATCTGGACTTTCGTTTTCATCGGGACGTCGCAACGTCTCCGCGTCGGGACGTGACCGCTTGCCCTCTTTGTGGGGCTGGAGTGCATTTTCACGTGACGCCGCATCACTGCACCGGCACCGCATTTCGGTCAAATGGCGAAGCGTTTTGGAGGAAAAACTTTTGCCTTTCGGAAGAAAAGGTCAATAGTATTCGTTACGTCGGCGCAGGAGCCTATAATGTCACTGAAAGTGGAGAAGGTGATCCATGAGTAAATGGAAGGGAGTGACGCGATTTTTGCCCACGAAGAACTGTCCGGTTTGTGAGCAGGATTTTTGCTGGCGAAAAAAGTGGGCGCGCTGTT
>SKPJ01000475.1 GCA_007119595.1 Myxococcales bacterium | reverse complement strand
ATGAAGCGCGCCAGCGGCATCATCACAGAACTGGGCGGCCGCACCTCTCACGCCGCCATCGTCAGTCGCGAGTTGGGTGTGCCGGCCATCGTCGGCGCCCCCAGATCAACGGAGATACTCCACGACTCTCAACGCGTCACCCTGTCCTGCGCCGAGGGCGATCGCGGCCTTGTTTACCGAGGCGAACTCGAATACGAGACCCATGAAATCGACATCGATTCCCTGCCGGACTCCGATACCAAGATCATGATGAATATCGCCAGCCCCGCCGCTGCCTTTCGGTGGTGGAAGATGCCGCTCGACGGGGTCGGTCTGGCCCGTATGGAATTTATCATCGAAAATATCATCAAGGTCCATCCCATGGCCCTTGTGCGCTACGACGAAATTGAAGATCGGGCCGACCGACGCCATATTCGACGTCTCACCGAGGGCTACGCCGATCGCGGCGACTACTTCGTCGATCACCTGGCCCACGGCGTAGCCCGAATTGCCAGCGCCCACTATCCGCGACCCGTCGTGTTGCGGACCAGCGATTTCAAGACCAACGAATACGCCGACCTCATCGGTGGTGCCCAATTCGAACCTCGGGAAGACAATCCCATGCTCGGCTTTCGCGGCGCCTCGCGATACTACAGCGATCTATATCGGGAGGGATTCGAGTTGGAATGTCGCGCCATTCGCCGGGTCCGCAATCACATGGGATTTACCAACGTGATCGTCATGATTCCCTTTTGTCGCACCATCGAGGAAGCAGATCGCGTCCTGGAGGTCATGGCCAAAAACGGGCTACAACGCGGCGACAATGACCTGCAGGTCTACGTGATGTGTGAGATCCCCTCCAATGTCGTATTGGCCGAAGAATTCGCCATCCGCTTCGACGGGTTCTCCATCGGAAGCAACGATCTGACCCAATTGGTCCTGGGTGTCGATCGCGACTCCACGCTGTTGTCGGAGATCTTCGATGAGCGAAACGAAGCAGTAAAGCGCACCATCCAACAGGTCATCGAAAAGGCCCACCAATGCGACCGTCCGGTCGGGATCTGCGGTCAGGCCCCCAGTGATCACCCGGAATTTGCAGCCTTTTTGGTCGACGCCGGCATCGACTCCATCTCCATCAACCCCGATAGCGTGGCCGCCGTACGGCGCATTGTCGCCGACGCCGAATCCGACTGATCTACTCGCCATCTTCTTCGGCGGCTTCCTCGGATTCCTCTTCCTGCTCGGCATCGTCACCCGCTTCAGCCTCTTCGTCGGCGACTTCTTCGTCGGCGGCTTCTGCTTCTTCTTGCGCCCTTGCCTCGGCGGCGCGCTCCTCGGCCTCCTCGGCGATCTCCGGAAAATGGGGTCGTGCTCCCCCTTCGATCACCGGCTCCTCTTCCCCCTGCGCCTCAGCGCCCGGTGAGTCCGGCGAAACCATCTCCTCGTCATCGCAGGCCGCTGAAAATACAAGCCCCACCACAGCTATCAGGACCACCATATAGAAGGTTCCGGTGCCAGTACTGCGGACTTCTTCACCACATAAATTTCGCATCATCTCACCGTCGAAAAAAGAAAAGTAGTGGATCCGGTGCGCTCACCATAACATTCGTACCGTATTGCGGAAATACTACGATGATGGGCATTGACCCGGGCGATCAATCACTTCAGGTCGGATGACTTGCGTTGTTTATCACTATGACGTGGTGACGTTTGGATCTACGGCTTTATGTCCGACACCGAAGTGACGATCCGATGCCCGACGAGCACAAGAAGACCAATGCCGACGAATATCCGGTCATCTCGGATGCTTCGACACAAGCGCTGCAAACGAGTGCAAAACGGCCCATCATTGCCGGCGGTATCCTATTGACCGTCATCATTATTATCCTCATCACCGGCCCCGTCGAAACCGGCGAGGCTCTGCTGCGGCTGTGGGAAAACGACGCCAGTTTTTTGAGCGCTGTGATCTTTGCCGCCTTCTACATCGCGGCTCCGGTCGTCTTCATCCCGGCCGTGGTATTGGCCATCGGTGCCGGATTTATCTTCGGAGGCGTCTGGGGCGTTGCGATCGCATTATCGTGTCGCCCCCTCGGCGCATTACTGACCTTCATCGTCAGCCGCTATATCGCCCGGGACAACGTCAAACACTGGGTCGATGAATGGAAGTACTTCGAGGTCATTGATCGCTTAACCATTGAAAAACCACTGCGCGTCACGACCTTGATGCGACTCTTTCCCATCATCCCCTTCAATCTCGCCAACTACGTCTTCGGGCTCACCGGCATCGATTGGAAACGCTATACCCTGGGCACCGCGCTGGGTGTCGCCCCTGGAACCCTTTTATACGTCTACATCGGTGCCGCCGCCAGTGACTTGACGCGTGCCATTGCCATGGAGGAGACACCGGCTTTCGTCGATGATTATGTCTTCTGGGGAGTAGGCGCAGCCTTCCTACTTCTCTTTTTGGGAGTCGCGATCCGACAGGGCAAAAAACAGTGGCAAGAGCTGATTGAGGAAGAAGCTCTCACCCAATCTTCGACGCCACCATAAAGTCCCCACAGCCCAGCTTACACGTACTCCAAAGTCCAGATCGAGCTCTACGTGCTCAACGATCCTGGGGATTTCGATAGACTTTATCCCGCACGGTGCCGTCCAAATCGGCCAGGCCGGCGGCCTTCCCGCGCTGGAGCGCTCGCAGCGGCGTCCCATCGAGCATCCAGTCTTCACGAAGGGCTATCATGGCCCCCACGCGATCCGAGGAAGCGCTGTAGATGAGCACTCTCTCCTCTGTTTTTTCCAGGGCCTCATGGAGTCGCTCCACATTCTCCCGTGTCAGATCATCGGCATCGGCGACGGGAATATGGACGTACTCAAGGCCCAGTTCCGCTGCCTTATCCGTGGGATCCCAAAATCCCTCCTCGTCGGAATGCCGGAGATTGATGACCGTTTTTATCCCCTCGTCTTCCAATTCATTGAAGTCTTCTTCGGTGGGCTGCCCGGAGGTGATGACATCGCGATAGGGTTGAGCAAGATTGGGCAAATCGAGCTGCGGCACTTGCATTTTCGGCTCGATTCTCACCTCTCTTCTGCCCGTCCGTTCACTCTCTTCCATGGGCACTTCGACGACCTTCGGTTCCTCGTCGATCATCTCATCGGTCTCTTCGTCTCGGTCACAGCCGACCCAAATCAATAGACCTACAAATACAATCGCACTCATCGTTCGCCACGTGATTTTCATCCTGTCCTCCTCACCGTGCCAATTATCGCCATCGATGCATCGCCGGCTCGTGATAACGCGATATCATCCCTCGGACCAACTGCTTTGGCGGCAAGTCTAACGCTTGAAGCCGCCGAAGGCCATCGAAATGAATGGCCCTGATATTGCGACGCTCACCATTTGCCGGTGCGGCGACATTGCGTAGATTTGAGTTTTGCTACTTTGCCGCGCCAGTAACGGATAATTCGGGGGTATCGCGATGAGCGACAAGGGATCGAAATCGGCGAAGCCACTCAGATGTAGTCGACGACAATTGCTGACACGGGGATCTCTATTGGCCGCGGCACTGCTCGCCGCGCCACCGGCGTGCTCCCAATGGTCTCGCTGCAATACCTCGGGCCGGAACCAGCGCTCGGATTCGTCCATCCGCCAAGCCACCGAGCCTCCCTCCAATCCCGCTCCACCGGATACAGGCGATGAAACGAAGGACTCCGATCTATCGAATTGGCAAAATGTGCGCCGGCGCTTCGATGTCGATCCCGATCTGGTTCATATGGCGGGGATGCTGTTGTCCACACATCCGCGACGGGTCCGGGAGGCCATCGACCGCCACCGTCGAGGTCTCAACGACAATCCCGTCGACTACCTCATCGACCACCGCACCCGTTCGCCCGATCACTTGGACCAAGATGCCGAGGAGTGGGCCATGCGGGCCGCCGGCCGCTATCTGCAGATGGACCCCGCCAATATCGCCTTAACGGGCAACACGACGATGGGGTTGGCCATGGTCTATAATGGACTGCATATCGATGCCGACCAGGAGATCGTAACCGGCCACTGGAACCACTGGGCCACCGAGGGCTCTCTTCAATATCGAGCCCAAAAGACGGGGTGCGAAATTCGACGGGCCGTTTTGTACGACGAACTCGCCACGGCCTCCCGGGATGAATTGGTCGATCGATTGATCGACGCCGTTTCACCGGCGACCCGAATCGTCGCCGTCACCTGGGTTCACTCCGTATCGGGACTGAAGCTCCCCATCGGGCGCATCGGTCAGCGTATCAAAGAACTCAATCACAATCGGTCTCCCTCAGACCGGATTATCTTTTGCGTCGACGGAGTCCATGGCTTCGGCGTCGAGGACGCCTCCATGGCCGACTTTCACTGCGATTTCTTCATCGCCGGCTGTCATAAATGGCTCTTCGGACCGAGGGGAACGGGAATCGTCGCCGCTTCCCCCGATGCCTGGCGCCACATCACTCCCACCACCCCCACCTTCTCCGGCCATCTGACCCCGGGCCGTCGCTTTACCCCCGGTGGATTTCACGCCTTCGAGCACCGATGGGCACTCAACGAGGCCTTCGAATTCCACTTTGATATTGGAAAGTCCAGAATCCAGGACCGGATCCATGGATTTACCGACCATCTACTCGACGCATTGGCGCCGATGGAGCACGTCCGACTTCGGACTCCACAAGACCGAGAGTTGACCTCCGGCATCGTCACCTTCGAGGTACAGGGCCACACCAGTGCCCAGGTCACCGCCCATCTTCGACGTCAGGGCGTCATCGCCTCTACGACCCCCGAAACCCACCGTGTTCCGAGGCTTTCCCCCGGCTTATTGAACGACTACAGCGACATCGAACAAACCATCGACGCCATCGCTGAACTCGGCACCGGAGGCTGATCACACTGCTCCAAATGGCGAATTTAGCGGTGCTCCGGATTGTCGTGATCAGCGCGGCATCCGGCGTCCCACTGGGAGCGTTGATTGCCATGGGCCGGAATTCCGCCGGCGTCCTCGATCATCCGCGCCATATGCATCAAATTCCAGGTCATAAATGTCGTATTTCGCTGGGTAAACTCATTCTGTGGGCCCCCCGAATCCTCATCGAGATAGGAGGGCCCGGGTCCGGCTTCCCCGACCCAACCGGCGTCGGCTTGAGGCACAATCACGTAGCCCAGATGTTGCAGGGCATATAAGATCGTGGTCGCACATTGCTTGGCACCATCCTCGTTTCCGGTGACCACACATCCGCCGACCCGCCCGTAATAGGTGTATTGACCGCGGTCGTTGAGCTGTGCCGACATCGCGTACAGCCGCTCGATGAGTCGGGAGCAAACCGAGGAGCGTTTTCCCAGCCAGATCGGGGTTCCCAGGACCAGAATATGGGCCGCTTTTACCTTCTCAAAAAGATCTGGCCATTGATCGCTTTCCCAACCGTACTCCGTCATATCGGGATATACGCCGGTGGCAATATCCCAGTCCACCACCCGGACCTGCTCGACGTGAACGTCGTTTTTCTCCATGATCTCTCGAGAGACCTTCATCAATCCCGCGGTATGAGAAGTGCGCGGTGAGCGCTTGAGAGTACAATTGAGAAATAGGGCCCGGAGGTCCGAAAAATCCCACTGGTCCTGTTCGCACCATTTTTCCTGTATCTCCATCAACATCACTCGGCTCCTCGTTGCATGGGGGGTGGAGGAGGTGAGGATAAACCCGAGTGGCGATTTTCAACCCATTGAATGAGGATCTCCGCTGACCGGCGGGATACATCGAGCAGCCTGTTGCGCATCGGTGGGCTTCAAAATCGCGTCGCCACTCCCATGCGGCCGCCCAACTCCCAATGGCGCAGAGTTCGAAACGTCCGCGACACCAGCAGGTCCGTCTCGATATAGAGATGGGAAAAGACTTGTACCGACCAATTCACCGAGGCATAGACCCCGGGAATCCCCCCCGGTCGCGTCCCCATCACCAGCAATCGGCGATACCCCGAGCGCAGCGACAGTCCATCCCACCACCGTCCCTTCTGGGGTAGGATCGAAACCCGGCCGCCCACCGACCATCCCTGGGAGGGGAAATTCCCTCCCAGCAGCATCGCCCCATATTCCACGCCCGATTCCAGAGCACCGATATCGCCAAAATGCAGTCGCCCCGACAACTCCGTCGACCACATGCCGCGATCGAAGCATCCACAGGGAATGGAGTGATACAACCCCCCCCCGGTCTTCAGTGCGACCCCGGGCATCGGGGGCCACGCACTTTGCCCCTCCTCGTCGGCGTGGGCCGGCACCACCCCGAGAGTCATCACCAAAAAAGCCGCGGCCAATGCGATCACAATTGTCCTCATGGCAACCCCCTCAGGTAGCGAAGTGCCCGGTCCATGACCCGGTCTCCAGTGGTACTCAATCCGTGTATACTTCCCTCTTCAAAATCCGGTGAATGCTCGAAATTGACGGGCATCGTCGGCGTGATACCCGACTCCGAGTGCTCGCCCTCCGGTGTCTGCACCATATGGGACGAGACCTGAAACCAGACCCCGGGAAGTAGCATCACGCCCCGCTTCGGTGACGCCGCCCCCCCGCCGGTGGTCTCCCCGATCAATACCCCCCGTTGGTGGTACACCATCCGGTGTGCAAGGAAGTTCGACGCCGAATAGGTGCGCCGATTGACCAACACCACCACCTCTCCGTCATAGGTTTGACCGCGGGGCTTGGTTTCCAGCATCCGGGAGACATTTCCGTAGACATCGACCAGTTGAAACGATGGCACATCGTGATCGATGAGACGCCCGAAGAGTCCATCGGTCACCGATGGATACCCACCGCCGTTGCCCCGCAGATCGATGATCAGTCCATCGGTGTCCATCAATTCGTTGATCGCCTCGTCGATCCGGCCCAGATCGTCGATATAGCCAAAGGTGCTGATCTGGAGATAGCCGATATCATCGCCGTATCTTCGAATCTGTGGTGCCTGGTGAGGCGAGCGCCTCTGCATCGTTAGGTGTTGACCGCTGGCCAAGGTCAATTCCACGGAGGTACCGGCCTCCCCGGCCAATGCCAACTGGGCCCCCGATAGGTTGACCTCTCCCGAGATCCCGGCCTCCCTCCATCCCGGAACCGCCGCCAATGTATCGGTGGCGTCCACCCCGTCGATGGCATCCACCGTCTGGCCCACCAACTCGCGATGCATCTCGTCATCGACGTCCACGACCACCACCTCGCCATCGATGGTCTCTACATCCACCGGCGCCACCGCCGGATTTTGCAGTGCCCGCCGCTCGATACGAGTGTGCCCGTCGTTGAGTGTGGAGATGACGTAATTGACCTCCGCCAAAAACGCCGAATCGTCGAGTTCTTCATCCAATATCGCCCACATATCGCGGGAAAATTGGTCCAGATCGACGCCCTTGTATTCGGCAAATGGAAAACTCTGCTGCACCATCTCGTCGACCGTGCTCACCACACATTCGCGCTCCTCCTCGTCCAGTGGATATTCCCCACACT
>SKPJ01000173.1 GCA_007119595.1 Myxococcales bacterium | reverse complement strand
CAAAATGGACAATGCGGGGTTTATCTCCCACGAGGGAAAAAGTTATAGCGCCGAGGAAGACGAGGTCTGGAAGATCTTGTGCGAACGGCGCATGGCTCAATTGCCGGAGACGGCTTGTCAGCCATGGTTGGAAGGCCTGGAAAAGCTGGTGATGCCCCTCGACCGCATCCCTCTATTCGATGAACTCAATGCGCGCCTCAAGCCATTGACTGGCTGGACGGTGCGAGCCGTCGACGGATTCATTCCGGCGCAGATGTTTTTTGGTTCCATGGCCCGCCGTGAATTCCCCTCCACGCTCGAGGTGCGGCCCATGGACAGCCTGGAGTATTTGCAGGAGCCCGATATCTTCCACGATGTCTTCGGACATGTGCCGATGCACACCGATCCGGTCTTCGCTGATTTTGTTCAGGAGTACGGTCAGCTCGCCTCTGAATTGGAGGACCCCGACAAATTCGACGCTCTGGGTCGCTTATGGTGGTATACCGTCGAATTTGGTCTGGTAGAAGAAAAGGGAGAGGTCAAGCTGTACGGCTCGGGCCATATGTCCTCCTTTGGAGAGGCGGACAACGTCTTTGTGGGAGGACCGGAGATTCGCCCCTTTGACCTCGATGAGGTCATTTCGACGCCGTTTCGAATCGACATCTATCAACCCGTATTGTGGGTGGCTCAGGGCTTCGAGCAGCTTCGCGACTCCGTCTCTGAGTTGCGCCGGCGATGGGCCGAGGAGTTGGAGGAGTAAGAAGCGTTCAACAAGCCCCACCCATGACCCCGTGCCGGGAGACGATGGATACTCCGCCATCGCCTCCCGGCACGCTTTTTTAACCCCTCATCACCTCACTGAAACATACGCCTCGCTCGCCGGTGCCGCACTTTAGTTAAATTTCCGAGCGTATAAATGACGAAACGTTTAATTCGAGTTGTCTTCATTTTCGGGGGGACTGTCATCGCCATCGTCTCGTTGTTCCGGGGCTCGATCTTCGTTGTTGGGATCATCTTCTTCCCCTCCCGAGGGGGCTTCCTTTAGCGGACGCGGTGCAAGGGCCCCGGGACGAGCCAACCGCTGTTCTTCCTCTGGCTCGCTCATCGCTGGGGGAAAAAGCGAACCTGTTTTGAGTCGCTTAAGGGGCGAGGGAATGCGGCGCCAACGCATCATCTGCTCGGAGGGAGCGCGCAGCGCGGCAAAGAGGATGATCACGGAGCTCAGGGCCACGATAAGGATCGTCACGGAGCCGGGAATCATCCCCACACTGGCTCGATCGAGCAGATCTGACGTTGTCGTGGCGTCGATGGGATGTAGATACAGTTTGATCACCCACGAGCCGACGGTGAACAGATAGATATAGCCGTAATTTCGCCGCAGGCGATAGCCGAGGGCATCGAGGAAGGGCAGGTGCGGAACGGCGCGGCCCAGATCTGCAGCCAAGTCGGATAACTCTCGTTCAATTTCGTCGGCTGACGGTGCATCTTTGGGTGATAATTGGGGAGCGATGACGTATTTGTTGATACTTCGGATCCTGCGTCGCCATAAGTCGTAGATCTGATATCGCCGGGTCTCCATGGTGAGAAAGAGGGCGTCAGCCGAGATCAGAAATAGTAGGATAAAGTGGGGGGCGTCAGGCCGGGTAAAAGCGAAGGAGACGACGCCAATGGTGGTCACCACGGCCCAGTTGGTCGTGGCGTCCAAACGCTTTCGCCAGACGTCACCGTGCATGACGATGGCCCGGTAAAAGTGCACGACGGCGGAGGAAGGTTGCTTCATGACGGGTGGTTAGGTGAGAGCAAAAAAAAAACGCCCACCGCAATATTGCGATGGGCGTCGATCGATTCAGACGTCGCAATTACTGGACGACGAGATCGAGCTGCATACCGTCACTGAAGCGATTGCCCACGGCGAACTCACCTTGGGTATCGAAGGTGTAGGTCCACTCTTCGTTGGGATCAATGCTCTCATCAATATCGAGGGCCGGAATGTTGATATTGTGAGCTTCGGGGTCCCGGTTTTCAAAGGTCACCTGGGCACCGGCCACGATCTCCAGCGCGTTGGGATTGAATCGATATTGGTACAGTACGACCGACTGATCTTCGGGTACCAGAGCATCTTCAACGACTTCTTCATCAGGCACCGTATCATCGGAGCTACTGCAGGCGAAGGTGAAGAGCATCAAGGAGCCGATGAGGCCGGCGACAATTGTACGAGAAATGAAGCGATGGAACATGGTCAATCTCCGTTTTGGATGAGTCTCGGTTACTAAAACTACCGAATCGAATCAGTCACGAATTCCAAAAGCAATCACCAAATTGGGACGCCAAGATACTTCAGTCTTATGGAAAGTCAATGGACGTTGGGAGTAGAGCGCCATTTGGCGATCGTCCGACTGCCTAGCCAGCTACGTTAATTATTGTATTTGATTGGGCAGGTCCGCTGGGGATGATATGATGAATTTGGGACTGGGCACCCTGGAGCAGACCAACAAGAATGGAGATGATGTGGGTGCGTGTGGAGCAGGTTCGCAAGAACTCGCCGACTGGCGATGGCTGCGAGCGACTGCATGAGATGGGGTTGAACCGTGGACTGGAGCATACATCAAAGGATTGCGCGTCTGGCATTGCAGACGCAGATGCTCGACGTCACGATGGTCAATGAAGTATTGGCCGAACTTGGAGCCAGCAGTGATGCGGCGCAGGAGGCCGCTCTCGATGTGTGGGTCGGCGAGACGAGATTGAGCACTCGGGAGTTGAACGAATTGCTCGCGAAAATCGATGCTACCCCATTGGATTCGGAGCCGAGCGGTCTTCTGGAGCTGACGACGGAGGCCGAAGACTCCGGGGAAGAGGGACAGAGTCGCGACACGGCTCGGTTTGCAGCGATGGAGACGCACCGGGCTCAAGATATTGATTCTCAGTTGGAACTCGGTGAACAGGACAGCGAGTCCTATGCCGTCGCTTCGCTTTCAAAGAGCGCCGAAACCCATCGATTTGTTGAGATCTCCACCGCCGCCATCGACGCTGCCAATCTGGCCGAGAGTTCGGGGTCTCGCTCGGAAGACTCCCAATCGGAGGGGGCTCAACCGGGGGATATCGCCTTTGAACGCACCGAGTTGCATCAAGTGCCAGGGGCCGCCGATAAGTCCATATCCACCGACAAGCCCCTGACTGTCGAGACCTTGGTCGAGCTTTCCGATCGATATGAATTGGGAGCGGAGTTGGGAAGCGGTGGTGGAGGGCGGGTGGTGGTCGCCACAGATCGCCGATTGCGGCGAACCGTGGCGATGAAGCTACACAGACCATCGGGTCGCGATCGGAATCGATCGCTGCGAAGATTTGTCGCTGAAGCGCAGGCAGCATGTCAGCTCGAGCATCCCAATATATTGCCGGTCTACGATGTAGGAGTGCTCGAGGATTGTCGGATTTATTATACGATGATGTTGGTCGAGCAGCACTCACTAAAGGATGTGCTCGATGGATTGCGACGAAGAGACAAAGACTATCGCAAGGCCTATCCGCTATCTCACCTGCTCGCCATCTTGAAGCAGGTTGTTCAGGCCATCGACTATGCTCATGATCGAGGCGTGATCCACCGGGATTTAAAGCCGAGCAATATCATGATCGGCGAATTCGGCGAGGTCTTGGTCATGGACTGGGGGCTGGCCTATGTGGGCCAAGGCGGTCTCGTGCGCACCGAGCTGTCCGTACAGGGAGAGGATGTCGTCGATCCGGGTCAGACCCTGGGATCGCCGGCTTATATGCCGCCGGAGCAGGCGCGTGGGCGTCTCGGGGACATCGATGGGCGCAGCGATGTCTATGCCCTGGGTGCGATTTTATACGAGATGCTGGTTCTGGAACCCCCCTTTGATCGGGGGCATCCGGTGCGCACGCTGTGGAGCGTCATCGAAAGCGATCTGGTGCGTCCCGGGGAGTGCGGTGAGCACGGGTTGTGGGAGGTTCCCGACGAACTCGAGGAGATCTGTCTGCGGGCTCTGGCACGAGATATGGATCACCGTTTTGAGTCGGCCGGTGAGCTACTGCAGGCAGTGGAGCGATTTGAAGAACGGATCCCCCTTCGCCGTGCCGAAGAACAGCTACAGGTGGGGTATCGGGCCGCCGAGCGCTATCGGGACAATCAGGCCAGGATCTCGAAGTTGGATGCCGAAATCGAGAAGTTGTTGGAGTCCATCGATCCCTGGGAGCCCATCGAAAGCAAACGCGAGTTGTGGCGCTTGCAGGACGACCGGGAGCTGCTGGCCGTCGATCGGGCTCGAGCCTTTGGAGAAGCGGTGACCGGGTTTCAGCGATCGATGGCCCACGCTCCAGAGTTTGCTACAGCCCGCAAAGAGCTGGCCCAATTGTATTGGGAGCGCTATTGCGAGGCCGAAGGATTGGGAGATGAATTCGAGCGGATTTACTTCGGAGCTCTGATTCAGGAGACGGAGGAACCGAGCTATGTCAAGCGGATGTCACGACAGGTGAAGCTGACCGTGGAGACGGAGCCCACGGGGGCGAAGGCGACGTTATTTCCGCTCCAGGAGATCGATCGGCGACTGGTCGTCACTGATGAGCGGGATCTTGGACGCACGCCGGTGTCGGTGTCGAAGCTAGAGGTCGGCAGTTATCTGGTTGTCTTGGAGGCACCGCAACGAGATAGTGTTCGCGCTCCACTATTTGCTCGACGCGGTGAGGCGGTGGATATGAGGATTTGTCTGCCGCCGGAGAATGCCTCGGACCCCGATTTCGTATTTGTGCCCGGTGGCCCCTGCTTCGTCGGAGGTGATCCGGAGGCCCTCAACCCCCGCGTACGGCGAAGAATCGAAGTGGAGTCGTTTTATTGCTCGCGCCTTCCGTTGACATTTCGGCAGTATTTGGCCTTTCTCGATACCCTCGATGAGGAGCAAGCCCGGTATCACGCCCCCAGACGGGCCGGGGGGGAGGGGCTGTTGGTCATGTGGGACGAAGAGGAGCACCGGTGGAAGCCAGCCCCGTTTTATAGTGGACGTGCCCTGGGGGCGGACAACAACCATGAGGTCAGTGCTTTCTGGGATCTACCGGTGGTGGGTATCAGCGCCGACGACGCACGCGCCTATTGTCGGTGGAGGTCCAAGGGGGACGGCCGAAATTATCGACTGCCCACGGAAAACGAGTGGGAGAAGGCGGGTCGTGGCGTGGACGGTCGGTTGTTCCCCTGGGGCGATCGATTCGACGCCACATTTTGCAAGATGCAGCAGTCGCGCGCCCACGTCAGTCGGCTGGAGCCGGTGGGGAGGTTCGTAGACGATGCGTCGCCGTATGGGATTCGCGATCTCAGCGGCGGGGTTCACGAATGGTGCGAGCCCAGCGACAGTCAATCGGAGCAAATGGCGATCCGTGGCGGGGCATGGAATCAGGGAAAACGGGCATGTCGACTCGCCAGTACCCGCCAGATCTCCGGTGATATTAAATCCCGCAGCATCGGCATGCGGCTGGTCTTCGATATTAACTTCGAGTTCCAGCGCGGATGGGCCGGCACAAAGCGCACCGTTCGTCCCGATCTGACCTAGTGCGTTTTCGTCCCCTACCCCGCAAGGCGTCCCAGGGAATCGTGTTGGCGGTCCAGGTTGCGGTACTGAATGGCTTCCGCGAGGTGTTCGGCAGCCAATGCACGGCATCCGGCGAGATCGGCGAT
This sequence comes from Myxococcales bacterium, assembly GCA_007119595.1. GTDB lineage: Bacteria > Myxococcota_A > Bradymonadia > Bradymonadales > Bradymonadaceae > SLJM01. The sequence continues at coordinate 16,971 of SKPJ01000173.1, read as the reverse complement.
GGTGCGGGCGACTTTCAGGATGCGATCACAACTGCGTGCGCTGAGACCGAAGCGATCGACGGCGGACTCCAAGATCTGGTGGTTTTCCTCATCGAGTTGGCAGTGAAGGCGAAGCAGATCGGGACCCATCTGACTGTTGGCGTGGAGATCGACATCGTCGAAGCGTTGAATCTGGCGCTTTCGGGCCCGGCAAACCCGGCTGCGAATGGCCTGTGAGGACTCACCGCGTTCGGCACGTCGGATTTCGGCGTAAGGAACAGCCGGTACCTGGACGTGGATATCAATGCGATCGAGAAGGGGGCCGGAGAGCCGATTTCGATAGCGGCGCACATCGTTGATGCTGCATTGGCAGCGATCGTCGGGGCCACCGAAGTGGCCGCAGCGACAGGGGTTCATGGCCGCAACCAGCATCAATGAGGCGGGGTAGGTCACGCTGAGCATACTGCGGGTCAGGCTGACGGAGCCGTTTTCCAGGGGTTGGCGCAAGACCTCGAGGGCGCTGCGGCGAAATTCAGCGACCTCGTCGAGAAATAGAACACCGTTGTGGGCGAGGCTGAGTTCACCGGGCCGTGGCACGCCGGAGCCCCCGCCGGCGAGTCCCACGTCACTGATGGTGTGGTGGGGGGCACGGAAAGGGCGGCGCTGCATCAGGCCCTGGTCGCGCAGATGACCGGTGACGCTGTAGATGCGGGTGGTCTCCAGGGCCTCCTCGAAGGACATGGGAGGCAAGATGGTGGGGATGCGTTTGGCGAGCATGCTCTTGCCGGAGCCCGGGGGGCCGATCATCAAGATATTGTGGGCGCCGGCGGCGGCGATCTCCAGGGCTCGTTTGACCGGGGCCTGCCCGGCGACCTGCGCAAAGTCCACCGAGGTATCGAAGGGATCGCTGGTGGGAGGAGTGGATATATGGCGCAGATCGTCGATGTCGCTCCGTCCCTGAAGGGCGGCGATCAGCGTCCCCAGATGCTCGATGGCCACCACGTCGATTCCCTGCACCACACCGGCCTCGGCGGCGTTTTCGGCGGGTACGATCACACCTTCGTAGCCCTCGTCGCGGGCCAGGACCGCCAGCGACAATGCTCCGCGCACCGGCCGGACTGTGCCGTCGAGAGCCAGTTCTCCGACGATGAGATAGCGACGTAAGTCCAGGGGCCCCGATTGCGGTACATCGCCCTGTGCGACCATCAAGGCGATGGCGATCGGTAGATCGAGAGCAGTACCGTCTTTGCGAATGCTCGCCGGGGCGAGATTGACTGTGACCCGGCGGCTGCGAGGAAAGTCGAGGGCCAGATTCTCCATCGCCGACTGAATGCGCAGACGGCTCTCGCGCACGGCGCTGTCGGGAAGTCCCACCAGATGAAAAGCGGAAAAACCGAGGGTGATATCGATTTCGACGTCGATGCGAAAGGCGTCGATACCCAATACGGCGCCGGAGTGAATTTTGGCGAGCATGATGACCTCTTTTTTGCAAAATGGACTTCAATGGTCGACGAGGCGGCACACGTATTGTCGACGAATTGAACTCCATTTTGCGTAAAAGAGGTCTGAAATCCCCGATCAGCGGGTGGCGATGTGGCCGGGAAGGCGGTCGCGGTCGTGTTCGGCGAGCCGATCGAGGATCGGCCCCTTGGGTATTACGCGCGGGGGATTGATGGATTCATGGCTGTAATAATAGTGGGTTTTGATGTGGTCGAGATGGCAGGTCTTTTGGATCGGCGGCATCTGATACAGCTCGAGGGTGTAATTCCACAGATTGTCGAATTCGTAGACGTGGCGCAGATTGCACTTGAAATGCCCGTAATAGACGGGGTCGAATCGCAACAAGGTGGTAAACATACAGACGTCGGCTTCGGTGAGCAGGTCGCCGCAGAGATAGCGGTTTTCGCTGAGGTGCCGATTCCATTTTTCAAGGGCTTCGAAGAGTTCTGTGACCGCTTCATCGTAGGCGCTCTGAGAGGTGGCGAATCCGGCGCGGTAGACTCCGTTATTGATCGGCTGGTAGATGGCGTCGATGACCTCGTCGACGTCATCGCGCACCCCATCGGGCCATAGATCGACGGACTCGGTGGCCAACTCGCGAAAGGTGGTGCCGAAGTTGCGGATGATTTCCCGGGATTCGTTATTGACGATGGTCTCGCGCTCTTTGTCCCACAGCACAGGGACCGTGACGCGACCGCTGTAGTCGGAATCGGCGTGAGCGTATAATTGGCGCAAAAAATCCTTTCCCATCACCTGATCGCCGGTGGTGTTGGCGAAGTCCGTCTCGAAGCTCCACCCATCTTCGAGCATATGGGGATGAACCACGGAGACGTCGATGGCGTCTTCAAGTCCCAACATCGATCGCACGATCAATGTGCGGTGAGCCCAGGGACAGGCATAGGAGACGTAGAGGTGATAGCGGCCGGCGGCGAGGGGAAAGGCGGCATCGGGGACCGAACGGACCCGATTGTGAAATGTCGTCGGTTCCCGTTCGAAGCGTCCCTCATTGTCGCGAATCCAGGTGTCGGTGCGCCATGTGCCGTCTACCATCGTTCCCATGAAATACCTCGTTTGTAGAATCAAGTTGTCAGGCGTATCTCGTAGCTAATTGGAGTGATGAACCGTCCCATGGCCGGATCATCCAATCGGTCTGCAGCAGCGCTGATTGCGTCATTTATCAGCGACCATAACGGCGTGGAGGGGCGTCGCTCGGCCAGCGACTACTGGGCAAGGAACTAAACACATACCGGGCGATGACAAAATGTGGGCCTTATGATTTGAAGGCGCTGTTGTCACGATATCGGTGTTCATAAGCTATTCATAGCCGTTTGCCTTGCGGTGGAAGTGATTATATTGGATTTGTTGTCTACTCATAAGCTATTCAATTGAGAAGCACAAAACCAATCCGTCGATCGGCAATGAGTCAAAATAAGCAATCAACACTCAATATCGGGGCTCTGTCCATGGCCACGGGAGTGCCGGTGGAGACGATCCGAACCTGGGAGCGTCGCTATGGATTTCCCTCGTCGCAGCGAAACAACGCCGGCCATCGAATCTACGATCCGGACGCGATCGAGTATCTGCGGCTCGTCACTGCGATCTTATCGCGTGGATATCGACCCTCGCAGTTGGAGGGGCAGAGTCGAGAGGAGCTCGAGCAGTTGTTACAGCGGGCGCTGGGTGACAACGCGGAGGAGTTGGTCGGCGAGAAAGGCGAAGGACAGGACTGTGACGAGTGGCTGAAATGTTGGATGGAGGCCGTCGAGCAATTGGAACGCCATCAATTGGAGCGGTGGATTCGAGCCAGTTTTAGCCGGCTCCACGCCTTCGATTTTTTCAGCGATCGGCTTCATCCGTTTTTGGTGCAATTGGGAGTGGCCTGGGAAGAGGGACGGATCCAGATCTACCAGGAGCATTTTGCCAGCGAGTGCATCCGCGACTTTTTGGTCTCCTCCTGGCGTCCACTCAGTGACGTGGCGCAGGGTCCGGCGGTGGTGTTGGCGACGTTGAGCGGCGAACGGCATTGCCTGGGCCTACATATGGCGGCACTTGCGGTAGCACTGGCGGATCGAAAGGTGATGTTCTTAGGGGCCGATACGCCGGTGAGCCAGGTCGCTTCAGCGGTGGAATCAGGAGGGGCGTCGACGGTGGCATTGAGTATTTCGGAGTGCACCAATGCCTGCGATTGCATCCGTTCATTGACCGAGCTCCGAGAGCATCTCGACGACTCGGTGCGGATTGTCATCGGCGGTCAGGGCGCGCCCCCGGCGTTGCCGGGGGTCGAGACGCTGGATGGGATGCGACAGTTGAGTCAATTTCTCGATGAATATAACGCCGTGAGCAGAAGTTGAGTGAAGCGTCTGCGCGCCGAGAGCACGTCGAAGCGGCGTAGTAAGATATGGGATGAGGGAGCTGGGTCTCAGGCCTGACTGGTGCTGGTGCCGGTTTGCATCTGAATCTGGGTGACCTCTGCAATTTCATCGATGGCGCGGGCGGCCCGGTCGCTGGCGTCTTCGGCATTGGTCCGCAAATTGGCCATACGCATGGCCATCTCCTGGGAGAGGCCGTCGACTTTGACGGTGGCCTCGCTGGCGAGATGTTCGAGTCTGTCGTGTGCGCCGCGGCGCACACTTTCGACGGAGTCACGCAACTGATCGACGCGTTCCTCAATATCGTGGGTCATATCCTCGATGCGGGTGGCCATCTCGCGGCCCAGATCGTCGGCGCGTTGCGAGGCCTCCTGGCGGGCCAGCCGGGCTCGCTCTTTGAGTTCTTTCATGCGCTCGTCAAAATCACTGCGGGCCTGCTTGGCGGCCTTGCGAAGGGCCACCGCCGGATGGGGACGATCCTCGACGACATGTCTTGGCGGCTCCCGCAGATCGGAGACCAATCCCACTTTGCTCATGGTCCAAAGGATGTAGTACGTGATGTCGATCTCCCACCAATAAAACCCCTGTCGCGTCGAGGCCTGATAGTGATGGTGGTTGTTGTGCCATCCCTCGCCGAAGGTGAGTAGAGCCAGAAGAAAGTTATTCTTGCTGTCGTCCTCGGTCTCGTAACGCCGACTGCCGTAGACGTGGGCCAGGGAGTTGATGGTAAATGTGCTGTGCCATACGGCGACGGTGCTCCATAAAAACCCGACCACCAGACCGGCCCATCCGAAGAAGGCGAAGCACAAAAAGGCGACGATCAGCGCCGGAACGTGGTGAAAGCGCTGCAACAGTCGAAGCTCGGGATATCGAGCCAGATCGCGAACGCTGGATATGTCAGTGTCGCGCCATTGCGGGGAGATGACCCAGCCCACATGGGACCAGAAAAAGCCGTCCTGGCGCACGGAGTGGACGTCTTCGGGCTCATCGGAGTGCTTGTGGTGATGGCGGTGATGGGCGGCCCACCACAATACGCCGCGCTGCATGGAGGTCTGAGCCAAAAAGGCCATCAAAAATTGCATCACCCGCCCCATCTTGTAGGTGCGGTGCGAGAAGTAGCGGTGATATCCGGCGGTCACCCCAAACATGCGTACTGCATACAGCGCAGCGGCGAGGGCGACGGCCTCCCAGGGAACTCCGGTCCAGATCGCCGCAAAGCACAATACGTGCATCGCTGCGAATCGAAGTGCGAGAAACCACTCTTTGAAAGAGTCGGGATAACGGGCGGGTGCGGCGGATTCAGCAGGCATGTTCATTCCTCAAAGCAATTTTGCGTGTCGACGTCGGTGGCGTCCTTGGGATTCGGCGCCCCGACCGGCCGGTGTTCAAAGCGATCAGTGGTCCGGACTGCGAGTAAACGGAAATAGCTCATTGCGTTCGCGCAAAATCTCGGCGGCGACACTGATGGCAATTTCCTCGGGGGTATTGCTCGTCATGTCAAGTCCGATGGGCGCGTAGAATCGATCGATGATCTTCGAGGATATCCCCAAGTCCTCGAGATCGGAGCGGATATGGGCCAGTTTTGCCGGCGCGCCCATCACGCCGATATAGGGATAAGGGTCGTCGGCCACACCGTAGAGTCCGCGGACATCGTCGGGTTGATTGGCGGTCATGACGACGACGTGTGTCCAGTGGCGATGATCGATGTGGGAGCCCGCTTCGGCGTAGTCGTCCACCGTGATTCGATGAGTAGCGTGGTCATTATTGGTGAACGTAAAGACATCGGGCCGATTTTCAAAAACGGTGACCGTATAGCCCAGTTGGGTCATGACCCGCGACAGGGCGAGGCCACAGTGGCCACCGCCGATGATGGCGATCCGTTTCCAGTTTAGCAGCAGCGATGAAAAGCGCCACGAGTCACCGTCTTCGAACCGGTATGGAGGCTCGATTTGTTCCGGAGTGTAATCATCGAGTTGGAGGCCATTTGCCGAGATATGGATCCTTCCGGTGGCGTCGTTCTCGATTCGGGTGACGATCTCGTCGACGATTCGGCGATCTTCGGCGGGATCGACGAGGTGGTAGACATTGGTCTGGTTGCCGGCGCAGTTGAGGCCGGAGCTTCGACTGTGATCGTCGTCCGGCGCTGTCGGACGGTGGAAAAGGCGCTCGTAGCGAGGCGTGTAATCACCGGCGTCGAGCGCTTTTTCGGCCTGTTGGAGTACGTCGGCCTCCATGATGCCACCGCCGATGGTGCCCCGGGTTGTGCCGTCTTCACCGACGGCCAGCCGGGCTCCCGTGGTGCCCGGAGAATGCCGGGAATGACGGGCAACGTGGGCCAAAAATAGCCGTTCGTCAGCGCTGAGCCGGCGGTGCACAAATTTCCAAAAATCGACAGACATAGCGGTGTGTCTCACTCCCCTGCGACGGGCAACTCGGTGGTCTTTTGTTCAGCCAGGGAGTCCTCCCACAGCCCTGATAGCCGCCCATGGTGAAGCTGCAAGAGCACCTTCTCCGGGGTCAGCGGGGCGTCGTAGGGAAAATTTGCGTCGGCGTCGAAGGCCCGCATGGCGTCGCGGATCGCGAAGTAGACGCCGATGCCGTACATCAAGGGAGGTTCACCGACGGCTTTGGAGCCGTAGGGACCCTCCGGATTTTCCTCTTCCAGCCATTTGACCCGGACATCGTCGGGCATGAAGTAGCCATCGGGGGCCTTGTAGGTCGACAGGGCATTGGACAACAGCCGGCCATCATCGTCAAAGGCAAGCTCCTCCAGGGTCATCCAGCCCAACCCCTGTGCGAGGCCACCTTCGATCTGTCCCAGATCCACCAATTTATTGACCGTGCGCCCCAGGTCGTGGACCAGCCGCACCGAGTCGATATCGTAGGTTCCCCGCAAGGTGTCGACGGTGACGTCGATAAAGGCCGTGCCGTAGACATGATAGGCGAAGGGCCGTCCCTCTTCGCGCTCCTTGTCGAACCAGATATTGGGCGTGGCATAAAATGCCTGTGCCGACAGTGAAATCCGCGACATATAGGCGTGGGAGACCGTCTTCTCCCAGGTCCACTCGGTTTCCCGATTGCGATAGAAGACTCGCTCATTCTGGAAGCTCAGGTTGTCGGCGTCCTGGATGCCCATTTCGCGGGCGATCATCTCGCGGAAGCGATTCAGCAATTCCTTGGCGGCCAAAATGGTGGCGGCGCCGTTTAGATCGGAGGTGGCGCTGGCGGCGCTGGGCGACATATTGGCGATGCGCGTGGTGTTGGTGGTCTCCACCTTGATGCGATCGACGGAGATACCCAGTGCGCGGGCGGCCATATTGATGAGCTTGGAGTTGACGCCCTGGCCCATCTCGACGCCGCCGGTGGACAGGCTGACGCTGCCGTCGGTGTAGACGTGCAACAGCGCCGACGCCTGATTGAGGAAGGTTCCGGTAAAGGAGATCCCGAAGCAGACGGGCATGGCTGCCAAGCCGCGCTTCTTGTCGTGGTGTTCGGCGTTGAAGGTATCGATTTCGGCGCGCATCTGGGTCAGGTTGTATTCCTCGTCGGCCTCCTTCCAGCTCGTGCGGGCCCGGGCCCTCTCGGCGCGCTGTCCGTAGGGAAAGGATTGGCCCTCGGTGATGAGGTTTTTGCGCTGGAGTTCCTCGCGAGAGATGTCGAGCTCTTCTGCGGCGTGGGAGATGGCGCACTCCATTGCGAACATGCCCTGGGGTCCGCCGAAGCCGCGAAATGCCGTATTGGGCGGCAAATTGGTGCGGCACGAAGCAGCATAGGCCCGCACGTTGGGAACGTAGTAGGCATTCGTGGAGTGAAAGAGGGTCCGCTCCAACACCGCCAGGGACAGGTCAGTTTTCGCGCCGGCGTTCTGATAATGGCTGACGTCGTAGGCCACGATGGTGCCATCGCGGCGAAGCCCCAATTTATAGTCCGCCGTGTAGGGATGGCGCTTTCCGGTCATGAGCAGGTCGTCGAGGCGGTGCAAAACGAGCTGGACCGGTGTCTCCAAGAGATGGCTGGCCAGGGCGCTCATACAGGCCCAGGCGGTGGCCTGGTCTTCCTTTCCGCCAAAGCCGCCGCCGAGTCGGATGACGTCGACTTCGACCTTGTGGTTGGGAACGCCGATGATGCGGGCCACCGCCTTCTGGACGGCATAGGGGCTCTGGGTCGACGAATAGATGCGGATCCGGTCGCCCTCGGTGGGCACCGCCCGAGCTCGCTGTGTCTCCAGATACAGGTGCTCTTGTCCGGCCACGTCGGCCCGTCCCTCGACGATGACGTCGCATTGTTTCCAGGCTTTTTCGACATCACCCATGGCAAAGGTGCGCGGCGTACCCAGGATCTCGCCCTTTTCGTGGGCCTCGCGGGGGTCGACGATCGCCGGTTTTTCGCTCACCTCCGCGTCGATGAGATCTCGGGCATAGATGGCATCCTCGTGCGTTTCGGCGACGATCAGGGCGATGGGATGGCCGAAATAATCGAGTGAATCGTCGGTAAATAGCGGCTCGTCCTGTTGGACCGGGCCGATCTGGTTTTCTCCCGGGATGTCATCGGCGGTCAAAATCCGGAACACACCGGGCGCCGCTTTGGCGCGCTCGACATCGAGGGACTCCAGGGTTCCGTGGCCGATCGGTGAACCATAGACCACGGCGTGGAGCATTCCGCCCGGAGGGGCGACATCGTCGACGTAGAGTGATTCGCCCCGGGTGTGGAGTTCGGCGTCGTAATGTTTCATCGGGTCAACTCCCAGTGATTAGCCAGCCAGAAGGGCGTCGAAGGAGATTCGATCGCCGTACAATTCGGTAAAATGTGCGCTCAATAATTGGTGCGCCAAAAGCCGCTTGTAGTCCGCGCTTCCACGTACATCACTGATCGGCGCCATCTCGCTATGGGCGACGCGGAGTCCGTCGCGGACTGTCTTGACGTCCAGCGCTTTGCCCACCAAGTAATCTTCCGTTTTCTCGAGCCACAGCGGAACCGGGGCCACGCCGCCGACGGTCAGGCTCGCCACGCGGATGATGCCGTCATCGTCGACGCGAATCTTGGCGCCGCTGTTGACGGTGGCGATGTCGAGGGCCTCTCGCTTTGAGACCTTCTCGAAGTGAATCCGGGTATCGTCATCGGGGATCGGGATGAGCAAACGGGTCATGATCTCGTGCGGCTCTTTGTCGTAGGTCTTATATCCCTCGAAGAAATTCTTCATCTCCACCTGGCGCTCCCGCGTTCCGTCGTGGAAGACGAGGGTCGTATCGAGGGCCAACAACAGGTTGGTCATATCACCGATGGGCGAGGCGTTGATGATATTTCCGGCCAATGTGGCGCGCACGCGAAGTTGGAGAGACGCAATGAGGTATAGGTAGTGGTCCATGCGGGGCATGATGGCCCGGATTTCGGGATGTTGTCCGAACTCCTCGAAACTCGTCAGCGCCCCGACGCGAAAGACGCCTGCTTCGTCATCGCGCTCGATGCCGCGCATTTCGGGATGGCGGTTTAAGATCTTCACATCGGTGCGCGGAATCTCCTCCCCTTTTTGGACATATAGATCGGTGCCGCCGGCGACGAAGAATTCGGCGATGTCGGCGTAATCGTGGCGCTCTTCTTCCAGCGGGGGAATCGCGGCGAGTTGGTCGGCCATGTCGGCAAAATAGGCGGGCAATAACTCGGCATCACACAGCGCCTGGATGCGATCGTCGGCCGACCAGATCTGTTCAAATCGCCCGCCGGGACCGAAGTCAGACACCAGATCCTCGCTGGCCCGATCAATCGATGTATAGCCCGTGCAGCGACATAAATTGCCACTAAAAGCGCGCTGAAAACCCTTGAGCGTCGGGGTCTCGTCGCTGCTCGCCATCAGGTACCAGCACATGGATACGATAAACCCCGGCGTGCAAAAACCACATTGACTTCCACCGCGATCGGTCATGGCGCGCTGAACGGGATTGAGCCCATCGGCCAAGTTCAAACCCTCGATGGATACGACGTGGCGTCCGTGCATCTCGCCCAGCGGGACCAGGCAACTGGTGGTCGGCTCGTAGACCAGTTCACCGTCTCGTATCTCACCGATGAGGATCGTGCAGGCGCCGCAATCGCCTTCTTTGCAACCCTCTTTGGTACCCGTGAGAAAGCGCCTTTTTCGCAGGTAGTCGAGCACGAGCAGTCCGGCGTGCTCCTCGGTTTCCACGCGGCGATCATTGAGCCAAAAGGTGACAGTGTCGGCCATCGCGAATTCTCACGGGGTATAGGGAATTGAGTTGCCCAAAATGGATGGCTCCCATTCGACCGAATGGAGCGGGGTTGTGTCAAGGATCGCGCAGGCTGTTCGAGCCGGAGCACATCCGTTGGAGATTGCAGGCTTACGGTGATCGTTGCTCATGATATACGTTTTTGCGTCGTCATTGAGAACCAGGAATATCGCCACCGGAGATGTTGAAGGATGAAACCAGGTGAGAGCGATGACATTCCGCAGCAGGTGCGCGAGCATTTGAGCTGGAAGATCATCCCCGTGATGCTTTTGACGGGGTTCATCGTATATCTGTTGGTGGGACATCTCACAGATGCCGGGGCTTTTTGGGAGGTGCTGCAGACGGCGCGTTGGGAGTGGTTTGGCGCCGCGTTGGGATTGACGGCCGTTATCTTAGTATTGCAGGCGCTCAGGTTTCACCTGGTGTTGCGGGCGATGGGCTATGTGTTGTCGGTTCGACGATTGGTGGGAGTGTTGTTGACGGTGTGGCCATTCGTCTTGATGGCGCCGGCGCGGATCAACGATCTGTTGCGGGCGCTGAAGTTGCGCGACGAGGTGCCGCCATTTTCCTGCGTGGGCTCTGTGGTCGCGGAGCGTTTTATCGACATCCAGACCATCTGCATCATCGGCATGGTCGGATGTGCGTGGCTCGGCGCCTGGCCCTGGTTTGGACTGCTGCTGGCGATCTGGTTGGTGGGGTGGAGTTGTGTGGTGGCGACGGTGACCAACGTGGAGCGCGTGGTGTCGTTGCCGCTGTTGAATCGCTTTGAGGAAAAGATCCGAGCGCTGTTGCACGGGTTTGAGGGGCTGCGCGACAAGCCGCGATACGCGGCGGCGACGGTGGCGGTCTCTGCGCTGGTGTGGCTTGGCTCGATGGGCGTTCTGTGGGTGTTGTTGTGGATCTTCGAGGCACCCCTTTCGGCACCGGTCATCCTCGGCTTATGGCCGCTCGCACTCTTTACCGGAATGATTCCAATAACTGTGGGCGGGATGGGAACCCGGGACGGGGCTTTTTTGGCTCTCTTGGTGTGGGCCGTGGATTGGTCCGGCGCCGAATCGGCGGTGCTCGCCGCCACCTTCGGCTACGGATTGGTGATGGTGCTGACACCGGGGGTGGTGGGGATACCGTTTATGGTCCGATGGCTATTCGGCGAGGCGTCGGCGAAGTGATCCGTGAGCGCCTGGATGCAGAAAATGCTTATTGATCGACTCCGATCCCCACGGTGCGATCGTCATCTTCATCGTCTTGTCGCCATGAGGTGTTATCGCCTCCGATATCCTCTGCAGGGTGGGTGTAGGAGTCCTCTTCGCCACCGGTCTGGACAAACACTCCAACGGTCAATGCATCGACCAGTGGCGATTCGTCGCCGACGTCGAGGTTCGCAAAGCCGTAGCCGCCACCGATGACGTCATGTTCGTTGGGGCCACCGCCAAAGAAGGCAAACCCCATGCCGCCATCGAATCCGAGGCCGGCGCCCAATACGTGGTAGTCGAAGATATTTTGTCCATCCTCGACGATAAACGCGCCCCAGCCGAGTCGGTCGCCGGCGCCCTGACCGCGCTGTGGGGAGCTCGATGACTGGGTGAATTCGTCGTCGCCTGCGGAGTCGATGAGCACCCCGGCGCCGGCGTCGATTCCGGTTCCCTGGGCGTAGTTATTGGCATCATAGGAGTCGTCTCCGGCGGCGTCGGCGATGAGGCCGATGCCGCGATCGGCGCCGAATCCCTGAGCGTGGGAGCCGGCGAGATAGGTATCGCTACCGGCGGCATCGCGCAGCACGCCGATGCCGGCGCCAATTCCGTCGCCGGCGGCCCCTGCGCCCTGCGCAAGGCTGTGGTTGGCGTCGCCGGGATCGGAGGGCGATAGATACAGTAGGTCTTCGTCGTCTTCCGTACCCGCAACGGCCGTGTAGTGATCATTGCCTTGATGGTCGTACAAAACTCCGACCCCGGAGGCGGTACCGAAGCCCTGGCCGGCGTGCCACAATCGATAGGTATTGTCTCCGCCTGTCGCCGACACCAGTCCCACGCCCTTTAGTGCTGCGCCTTGAGCAAAGGATTCGGCCTCAAATTGCGTCTGTCCCTGGCCCTCGTCGAAGACAGCGCCAATGCCGAGTACAGCGGCGCCCTGTCCTATGCGCAGCGTTTCGTAGGTATTGGCGCCGCCGCGGTTGAAGAGCATGCCAATGCCGAGTCTTCCGGCGCCCTGGCGGGCGGTCTCGGATAGCGAGACCGGTCCGTCGGCCTCGCTTGGATCACCGCCCGGCGCTTTGCGGCCGGCATCGTCGGAGACCAATAGCCGATCCCCGTCGAGGGCGTCACCGGTCTTGGGGTAGCTGTAGGTATCATCTCCTGCGAGGTCGACGACGATGGCGATGCCGTGGTCGACGGATTGGTTGGCGGCGACGGGAATGCGGTATTCGTTGTCTCCACCGATATCGAGGAGCAGGGCGATCGGTTGATCGAGATCAGCGTTGTCGGAGCCATCGTATATATTGTCGGACCCGTCGCCGATGACGACGGCTCCAGCGGGGGTGTCGATGATCGCCAAAAAGGATTCGCCATCGAGGTTGGCCGGGTCGAGGTCGGCGTCGGCGATGGCCGTTTCGACGGCGTAGGCCAGATCGACTCCGGCCTGCGCCAACTCGGCGAGCGGAAAGGACTCCAATGCAGCACTGATGTCGTCATCGTCGATATCGAGGGCGTTTTGTCCGTCGGCATGGGGAAGAAAGAGGCGATGGGTTTGGTCGAAGAGAGTCTGCAAAAGGGCGTCGTCGAGTCCGGCCTGGTCGAAGGCGTCGGCCCGGGCCTGGTAGGCCTCGTCGATGGCCTCGACGAGGTGGGAAGCCAGTTGTTGAACTTCGTCGGGTACGTCCTCGAGGGCCGCTTCTGCCGCTGAAGTGTCGAGGGTTGAGCCGGCTGTATCGGCGAAATCGGAGAGGGCGTCCACCAGGGGGGCCGGACCTTCGAGGGTCGGTTTGAATGCCTCTACGTCAAGTCCGAGCAGAGCCGCCGACTGGGCGAGCAGTTGAGCCGGGTTGGCGGCGGCTTCATCGAGGCTGTCCACGTGGTTTCGCAGCCGTCCGATTCCCCCCAATGGATAGGTGAATAGCGGGGAGAAGGAGTCGTCGAAAAATAGAGGGCCCTCCCAGGCACCGATGGCGCTTATTGCGTCGGTGGAGATGGCGACATCGCAGACGGTCATCTCGACCTCGTCGAGGGCGTTGAGCAACCCGTCGTCGATGGCGCTCGGGAGGGCTGGCGCCGAGGCGCAGCGGCATTGGGCGGGAAGGCAGACCGGGTCGCCGTGAGGGCCGACGCCGCAGGTTGCGCCGTCGGGGCAATCGGCATCTGCGTCGCAATCGAAGGAGCAGAAACCGGGAACCCCACCGGTGATGACGCATTCGGATTCGCCGTTACAACCGCCCTCGCCGGGTCCGCAGGGGGTGCCTATGGGCGCATTGGGTTCGGTCAACACACCACAACTTATGGGGCCGCCCAGATCGGGTTTTAGACAGAGATCTCCGAATTCCGTGGTGGTACAACTTCGGTCGCCCTCGCAATCGGTGTCGTCGAAACAGATGGTGGCGCACACGCCGTCGGCGCCGCTTCGCTGGCTGGTGCAGCGGGTGACCACGTTATCGCAGTCGACCGCCCAGGAGTCGCCGCTGCAACTGCGATCGAGGCCGACGCAGCGCTTGGTGGTGGGCTCGCAGAGCTCGTCTTCTTCGCATCCCTCGATGGTGCAGTCTTCGGGATGGGGCATGCACTCGCCGGTAGTGGGCTCGCAGACGCCATCGGGAAAGCAGTCGGCATCGTAGCACTGGCTGCACTGCTGTGCCGGCGGGAGGCACAGACTGGTGGTCAGCCCGAGGAATGTAGTGCATTCGTATCCGTCGGGGCAGCCGTCATCGGAGACGCAATGATTCCAACAATGAGGGCCGTTACCGATCCCGAGATTGAGGCACATATCGTCCTGTCCGCCGCATTCGGCGTCGATTTCACAGGTGTCCTCGCAGGCCCCGGCGGTCGGTTCGATACAGTCGCCGGTAAATGGATCGCAATTTTGTCCCGCCGGGCATTCAATATCGTGGCAACGATCGATGCAGGTGCGGCGGATGGGAAAGCAGACCCCGAGATTGGCCTCCTCGTCGACGGTGGCACAGATGAAGTCCGCGGGGCATTCCAGATCGCCGTCCTCCCCGGTGACCGTGGGATCGCAGTGGGTGGTACACATCGTCTCTCCATCGGGGGCGCCGGTGGAAATGCAGCGATGCTGCAACGGATCACCGCAGTCGGTGTCGAAATTACAGCCGGTCTCGCAGATGCGGGGCTGGATCTCGCAGTCGCCGGTGACCGGGTTGCAATACTCGCCGGAGGGGCATTCGGTGTTTTCACAGCGATCAGTGCACGTCAGGAGATTGGGGACGCATTGAGGAATGTCGTCGTCGACAAATAGGCATGAGGACTCGTCGGGACAATCATCACCCTCCGGGTCGCAGTGTAGTCCACAGCTCGGGAGACCGTCGGCGAGTTCAAAGCACAGCGCGCCGTCATCGATACATTCGTCGTGGGATGTACAGGGCTCACAATATTCAGCCGTTGGCTCCGGGGCGGTGTCGATTTCCTCGGAGCTGTCAGTGGTGTCGGCGACATCGGTGTCTTTACTCTCGATGTCCTCTATTTCTTCGACGTCTTCAACGTCCTCGACATCGACGTCGCCAAAACCGGTATCGACGCCAGTATCAGCGGAGAGTTCTGGATCGCCGGAACAGGCGAAAAATAAGCATGACCATCCCAGAAGCAGGACGGTCAACGGGCGTGAAATCTGATGAGTTGGCATGACAGGTGTCCAAAGAGCTACGGCGAGGAAAGAGGCCGTCTAAAATCGTCGACAGGAATCCCATTGTGGAATAGGCCCTGCCGGGGAGCAAGGAGCGCGAAGGGGGCAATCATAAGATAATTAAAAAAGGCCCGCCGCAGTTGGTGCGGCGGGCCGTTGAGTATCTTTGGTGTTGGTTACATCGAACCCGATAGACATTGGTCGAGTTCGTTGGTTTGCTCCCATCCACAGCTTCCCTCGAAGCATCCACAGGTGGTGACCTGGTCATCCTGGTAGCAGGCGTATTCCTCTTTCCACTCGCAGGTGGTCCCAAAGATCTCGTCATTCTGGTGCTGACAGACCGTGCTGCTACAGCCGGTGACGATGCACTCGGCGCTGGATTGACATTCGTCGTCTACCTCTTCCTCTTCTTCATCGTCTTCATAGTCGCTCGGATCTGCGAGGCATTGGTCGAGGGCGTCCGTGTCGGCCCACCCGCAGATGCCGTCGTTGCATCCACAGGTGGTGATTTCATCGTCGTCGTAGCAGGCGTATTCGGGGAGAAATTCGCAGGTCGATACCCCGTCCTCATCGCGATGGTGGCATAGCTGACCGCTGCAGCCACCGACCATGCAGTCCGAATCGTTATCACAGGAACCGACGACTTCATCTTCGTTACAATCTTCATAAGTAGAGTCCTCCCATCCGTCGGGAACGTCGCAGGGAGTGGGAAATGTTTCACATTCGCCGGTGTCGGGATTGGTTGCGTAGGCCTCGACCTCTATGCATGGTTCGTCATCATCGTCGATCTCGTCGAGACATTGGTCGAGGGCGTCTGTGTCGGCCCATCCGCATACGCCGTCATTGCAACCGCAGGTGGTGATTTCATCGTCGTCGTAGCAGGCATATTCCGGAAGCTCCACACAGGTGTCTCCACCCTGTTGCCCCTCGGGAAGGCAGAGCTCGCCGTTGCAGCCGACAACAGCACAATCGGTGTCGATTTCGCATTCCGCAGGGTCGGTGTTGTCATCCGGGTCGGTGTTATCATCCGGGTCGGTGTTATCATCCGGGTCGGTGTTATCATCCGGGTCGGTGTTGTCATCGGGATCATCACCATTGTCGATATCGAGGTCGTCGCATGCCGGATCGGGTTGCGGGCAGAATTCGTCGCATTGTCCGTCGTCGTACCAGCCGTATTCCTCACAGGGGTCGTAGTCGAGCTCGTCGTCGTCCAGTTTTTCGGCGGCCTCGGACTTGGACAACGAGGCGGTACCCTCGTCGCCGGCCTCATCTTCGCCGCAGGCCACGAGAAATAAGAGGATCAAACACAGTGCAATTAGGTGTTTCATATCAGCTCTCCAAAGCAAGCAGTCAGGGCATGGGATGTCTCGGATTTACACGGTCTCGAATATGGGAGCATCATGACGGTATCGTGCCTGCAATTCAACTGAGTCGAGTTTAGCGAGATATGAGTGCGATGAGTTGGCCGGAGAGTTGGATTCGTCGCCACGGCCCCCTCGAATCTGCTCGGACCGACTGTCATCGACTCCCGGGCGGGAGGTCAGAGAAAAAAAGATGAACTCTCGAACATCGTCGGAAGAGCTAAAATTTGTTATCCCAGTGGCATCCGAAAAGTGTGAGATCGAGATGTGACTGCGAGGAATGGGAATATGAGTTTTTCTTGGATGAGTTTTGGTGCCGCCGATGAAGTCACGGGTTCCTGTCATGTCATCGAGTACCGCGATCAGCGTGTGATGATCGACTGCGGTGTCTTTCAGGGGCGCGGGGCAAAGCGGCGCAACGAGCCTCCGTTTCCATTCGATCCGGCCTCGATCGATATCGCCGTGGTCACCCACGCCCATCTCGACCACATTGGCCGGCTTCCTCTGCTGGTCAAAGAGGGGTTTCGGGGACGCATACTGTCGAGCCGGGCCACCTATGAGTTGGCCCGGCTAAGCCTGGCGGACTCGGTGAGTATTATGCGCAATGACGCCAGCCGGGAGAATCGGCGGCGCAAACGACGAGGTGAAAAAGGGCGCGTCGAGCCCCTTTTCGACGAAGAT
>SKPJ01000144.1 GCA_007119595.1 Myxococcales bacterium | reverse complement strand
GGAGTCCACGTTCCGTAACCTGGACTCGGACAAAGGCCGGAGAACTGCTGCCGGATTCCCGACGCGGTGCCAACAGCGGACGGCTGTACTCCACCTCACCACCCCATGATAACTCGCAGCGGTGAATCGTCGCGGGCCGATCAAAATCGATGAATCGACCGCCCCGTTCGTCGGTGACCGAGAATGACTCGATGGGTCGCCAGCCGTCGGGCGTTTGCACCGAAACCTTCAATTTCCCAGCCTCACCGGTGGTCTCGCCATTGTGCCACTCCCAATAGACGTATCCCCGCTCCGGATCGCGAGGCAATATAACGAGCTGCCTTTTCCCCCGCCTCGCCATCGCTAGATCCGGCATCGAATCACTCATATCGAATCCTCCTATATCATTGATGCACGAATCATTAATGCACCGCCCAGTCCCAATGCAAACATGCGATAGGCACGAACATGCGATCAGGTGCGTACATGCGATAGGTGCGTACATGCAATAGAGTTCATCTCAGAGAGATGGTATCCAAACACTACTCAATCGCCATTTCCGCCCTCTTCTTCTTCTTGGATGGCATCGTAGATCTCTTCGCGATAAATGGGAACCTCGCGCGGTGCGATGATACCGATTCGCACCTGGTTTCGCCGAATTTCCTTGACCACGATCTCAATATCGTCGCCGATCATTATCGATTCCCCGACCTTCCTGGTTAGGGTCAACATGGGCCCACTCCTCTCCACGAGTGTAGTTCCGGGAGTATCTGCGGCCGGTCCTTCATCGAGTCACCTCGACATGGTTGGGACCTGCGGGCTTAACGCAGATATCTCCAGCTTTGTCCGGTTCGACTTCGGTGCGTCGGTGCCCGCCCCGAACGCCACAAGGCACTACGGAACCCGACGACCCTATAGAAGACAACGTCTGGGCAACGTGGTTTCATGCCCGAACCGTCTCCTGCGAACCCTGTCGATAGGTGTATGGTTCATCGGCATCCATGCCAATTCCTACATACACCTACATCTTGCAACACCCATAAAACACCATGATCGCCATGGGGTCAAAAAAAAGTTCAGGTAATACTTCAGGACCACAACCATTCGTAGCTCATTTTGGCCATCGAATGTACTGAAACCCCGCCCAAATTGTCAATTTTGTCACAACCTCAACCCCAGTGCACGTGCGACGCGTCGGGCATCACGGGGGACCTGTCCACCACCTTCTTCAACCTCTACGACGCGGTAATCCATAAAGCGCCGAAGCACCTGTTGCAGTGTGGCCGTCCCCTGTTTCGCTCGGGTCAATTCCTCCTCCAGGGTGGCGTCGTCGACGTCGAGACCGGCGATCTGCAGATGGGTAAATCCATCGCTGGCGGCGAGATGGGGAAAGTGGGTCGCCATCACCACGTAATCCCCGCGGGTTACCAATTTCTGTGCGATCTCCTCGGCGAGCATGGCCCCCTCGTCGGGATGGGTTCCCCGTCCGGGCTCGTCGAGAAGCCAAAGTACCGGCCCTTCGGCGTCCCAGTGGTCCACGAAACGCCGCACCTCGCGGCCAAAGGACGATAGTCCCTCGGTGTCCTCCGAAGATCCCGGTTGCTCGCTTCCGATATAGACCACGTGATGCACATCGACGAGGGCGCATTCGTTGCCGGGAACGGGAAGCCCCAACTGGGCGCACCACTGCACCACTCCGATCAAACGCAATAGCACGGACTTTCCGCCCATATTGGGCCCGGTCACCACGGTTCCCCGCCGATCCAAGTTCAGATCGACGGATTGAACTCCCTGTGCCCCAAGGGTTTCCATCAATCCCGGCTCGCGCCCGGCGGTGATTTGCAGCCAGCCCTCGTCGCCATCGACAAAGCGGGGCCAGCACCCGCCGAGTTGGCGCCGCAACTCCACGCGGGCAATGGCCAGGTCGAAGGCCACCAATTGCTGGTTCAGATCGTCGATCTCCTGACGGGCACCGTTGACGAAACGGGTCAATCGCTCCCGCTGGTGGCGCTCCAACGACGTGACCTCATCGGCCAGTTGCTGTCTGCGTTCTTGCAGAATGTCCAATTCTTCGGTGCTCAATTCATAGTGGTCTTTGTGGCGGCGCAACCGCTCGTCGTCGATCTCTTGGGCGTCTGTGGGGTGAAAACGGCCATGAATGTCGAATTTGCCATCCCACTGCTCCAGGATCCGGGCCTCCATGTGGCGACGCTTCTCCTTTATCTGACGCCGTATATCGCGCAATTCATCGCGGCACGCGGCGAGCTCTTCGTCGAGCTCATCGGCCAGATGAAAGCGCGCCGAATGGGCGTTTTCGGGATGGATGGTCTCCATGGCCCGGCGCAACATCTGGCAGACCTCGGAGTCCGCTGCGGGAAGACCGTCCAGGCCGTCGACGGTCTCCAAAATCCCCAGTGATTGATAGAAAAAGCGCTTTAAGGCGAAGAAATCCGCATCGAGAAGTGTGCGCTGTGCGTCGAGGCGCCGAAAGGGACGCTCCAACGTCGGAAGTGCTCCCAGGTCATCACTTATCGCGTCGATCATCGATGGATGAAGCACATCGTCGAGACGACGCAAGCGGTCGATGGCCTGCCGTCTTCGAGCCGGCTTCATAAATCCCCGGGTGGGCAATTGCTCCCACTGCCGAAGCCCCGCCTCGCTGCGCGGGCGCACCCGGCCAAGAAGCGATTGAAGTCCGAGTACCTCTCGCGTAATCGCATCGACACTCGTCACCTTCGCTTCCTCGCCAGTTGTGGGATGGATTATTCGGTGGCCACTCCACCGGGATACAGCACTGTGGAGTAGGTTTCGTAAAACGCCCGCTCGACATCACAGCGAGCTTGGTAGTGATTGACGAACTCCCCAAACAGCCGTCGAAGATAGGCCAGACGCACCTGGTGATCCGCCATCTCGATCGTCTCTTCGTCTCCCAATTCGACGATGAATCGATCGAGAGCGGTCAGGATTTTATCCTGACCCTTAAGAAGTTGCTTCGTCTCGCTGACATCGGAGCCAAATATGCGAGTGACCCGGGGAAATAACTCCCGACGCTCCCGGGTAAAGAGTTGATCCAGATTGCGCCGAAGCCGCAGCGCCTCAGAGGCCATCTCGTCGACCATACGCAGTGCCCGCCGGCCATCGCCGGGAGAACGACGCCATGCTTTGAGCCGACGATCGATCTTGTCGATGGCAGTACTGGCATTCATATGAACGTACGTCAAATCACTGATCAGACCCATGATACCTCCTGACGGCTGGGGGAACGACACAAGGGGAACAACCGGCTTCGCAAAGGACATTCCCTCCTTTTTGTAACGTTATTTATTCGCCAAAGATACTCGGTGCTCGATGGCCCCGGGGTAATCGAATTTTCGATTCCGGTTCCGATTCCGGTTCCGATTCCGATTCCGATTCCGATTCCGGTTCCGGTTCCGGTTCCGGTTCCGGTTCCGGTTCCGGGTCCGGGTCCGGGTCCGGGTCCGATTCCGATTCCGGGTCCGATTCCGGTTCCGGGTCCGGTTCCGGGTCCGGGTCCGATTCCGGTTCCGGGTCCGGGTCCGGTTCCGGGTCCGATTCCGGTTCCGATTCCGATTCCGGGTCCGGGTCCGGGTCCGGGTCCGGGTCCGATTCCGGGTCCGGGTCCGATTTGGAGTCGTCGAACCGACTACCCGTGGCTACACTGCAACAATCCCCGCTATTGACAGTATACGGGCCCTGAACCTACCCTTGCCCTCCTCAGCACCCGCCCCAACTTGATGCACGTCATCTATCTCACCGCCCGGAGTCGGCAATGAGCGATAGTTCCACCAACCAGGTGTCCGCCAACTTTTCGGACTACAAACCAGCCCTCGACAACAACGCCGCACTCGCGGAGTCCAATCGCTGCCTCAACTGCTACGATGCTCCCTGCATCCGGGCCTGTCCCACGGCCATCGACATTCCAGGGTTTATCAAAAAAATCGCCAGCGGAAATCTGCGTGGCTCGGCACGCGTCATTTTGGAGTCCAATATCCTCGGCGCGTCCTGCGCCCGAGTCTGCCCCACCGAGGAATTATGCGAGGGGGCCTGCGTGATGCACGACCTCGATGAAAAGCCCATCGATATCGGGCGGCTTCAGCGCCACGCCACGGATCCGGTGGTATTCAACGGCGAGGACAGGCCCCTCTTTGAGGCCGGCTCCAGCAATGGAAGACGAGTCGCCCTCGTCGGCGCCGGTCCGGCGAGTTTGGGCTGCGCCGCGGAGTTGGTGCAACTGGGCTATGAGGCGGTCTGTTTTGAAAAGGCCGACGAGCCGGGCGGGCTCAACTCCTTTGGCATCGCCGATTACAAGATGTCCTATGAAACGGCGATCAAAGAGATCGAGTGGGTCCAACAACTGGGCGTCGAGATCCGATGCGGTCAGGAGGTGGGCCAAGATATCACAGTCGAGCAGCTCTACGAGGACTTCGACGCCGTCTTCATCGGCGTCGGACTCGGCGGCGTCGGCCCCATCGGGATCGACGGAGAAGAGATCGATGGAGTGCGCGACTCCCTGGAATTTATCGCCGAACTCAAAACGAAGCCCAAACAGGAGGTCGCGCTGCGCGGGAAGAAGGTGGCCGTCATCGGCGGTGGAAATACCGCCATCGATGCAGTCACCCAATCGGCACGGCTCGGCGCCGACCGGGTCTATCTGGTCTATCGGCGGGGACCGGAGGCGATGGGGGCCTATGAACACGAACAAGAGTTGGCCCGAAAAGACGGCGGCATCTTCATCTACAACACCCAGCCCGTGGAAGTGCTCGGCGAGGACGGACAGGTCACCGGTCTGCGATGTGTTCGCACCGAAACCCGTCACGGAAGTCTGGAGTATATCGACGGCTCCGATCACGTCCTCGACGTGGATTACGTCTTGCGCGCCACGGGACAGTCGAAATTGACCTCCTTGTTGGAGCAATTCGAGGGCCTGGCGATCGAGGATTGGGGCACCGTCATCGCCGATGAAGATGGTCGCACGTCACTGGAAAACGTCTGGGCCGGAGGGGATTGCGTCAGCGGCGGACAGGAAGTCGTCAACGCCGTCGCCGAGGGCAAACGGGCCGCACAGAGCATTCACGAAAACCTGCAAGGAGAGCGCTGATGGCCGATCTGAGTTGCAATATCGCGGGGATCGAAACCCCCAATCCCTTCTGGCTGGCCTCGGCGCCGCCGACGAATACGGGCGACCAGGTCATGCGGGCCTTCGACGCCGGATGGGGCGGCGCGGTCTGGAAGACCCTGGGCGAGCCCATCGTCAATGTCTGGTCGCGCTATGGCGCCGTCGATATCAACGGCACCAAGATGATGGGGCTCAACAATATCGAGCTCATCACCGACCGGCCGCTGGACGTCAATTTCAAGGAGATCCGAGAGGTCAAAGATCGCTACCCCGATCACACCGTGATCGTCAGCCTGATGGTGGAGTCCGATCCCGACGCCTGGCACGACATCGTCCAGCGCGCCGAGGACGCCGGTGCCGACGGTCTGGAGCTCAACTTCGGCTGTCCTCACGGCATGAGCGAGCGCGGAATGGGCTCCGCCGTGGGCCAAGTCCCGGAATACACCCGGCAGATCACCGAATGGGTCCAGGAGGCGGCCACTGTCCCGGTGCTCGTCAAATTGACCCCCAATATCAGCGATATCCGCTACGCCGCCCGTGCCGCCAAGGAGGGCGGCGCCGACGGGGTCAGCCTCATCAATACCATCAACAGCATCATCGGCCTCGATATCGACTCCCTGGAGCCCCAGCCGGCGGTCAACGGGAAGTCCTCGCACGGCGGCTATTGCGGTCCGGCGGTCAAGCCCATCGCCCTTAATATGGTCTCCCAGATCGCCAACGATCCGGACACCGTCGGCCTCCCCATCAGCGGCATCGGCGGCGTCTCCACCTGGCGCGACGCCGTGGAATTTATCGCCCTCGGATCCAGCACCGTCCAGGTCTGCACCGCCGTGATGCACTACGGTTTTCGCATCGTCGAGGATTTAAAAGACGGCCTGTCGAATTACCTCGACGAAAAAGATATGACCCTCGAGGAGTTGCGCGGCTACAGCCTTCCCAAGATCCACAACTGGAAGGAATTGGACCTCAATTTTGCGGTCAACGCCCAGATCAACCAGGAAAAATGCATCGGCTGCGGGCTGTGCTACACCGCCTGCGAAGACGGCGCTCACCAGGCCATTCACGCCGAGCGACGCGACGACGGACGCACCTATGTCGAGGTCAAACCCGACGCCTGTGTGGGCTGCAATCTGTGCAGCCTGGTCTGCCCCGTCGACGGATGCATCGAAATGGTGGAGATCCCCAACGACTTCGATCCCTGCAGTTGGGAGGACTACACCGAAAACGACGGCGTTCTCGCCCCCCGACCGGAGCACCAATAACCCTCATTTCACTTCCATCAACCAGGAGATTCGACCATGTCCACCGTACGCTGCGGCCTGATTCAGGCCAGCAATCCCATCAATGACGAGTCCGTGCCGGTCGCCGAGATCCAACAGGCGGCCCTGGAAAAGCACCTGCCCATGATCGACGAGGCCGGCGAACAGGGCGTCGAGATCTTGTGTCTTCAAGAGATCTTCAACGGCCCCTATTTCTGTCCCAGCCAGGATACCCGCTGGTACGATGCCGCAGAGCCCATCCCGGGACCGACCACCGAGATCATGCAGGAATACGCCCGCAAACACGAAATGGTCATCGTCGTCCCCCTCTACGAAGAGGCGATGCGCGGCGTCTATTACAACTCGGCAGCCGTCATCGACGCCGACGGAAGTTATCTGGGCAAATACCGAAAACAGCATATCCCCCATACATCGGGCTTTTGGGAGAAGTTTTTCTTCAAACCCGGCGACGGGGGCTATCCGGTCTTCGATACCCGCTACGGCAAGGTCGGGGTCTATATCTGCTACGACCGACACTTCCCGGAGGGCGCCCGAGCGCTGGGTCTCAACGGTGCCGAAGTGGTCTTCAATCCCTCGGCGACGGTGGCCGGACTCAGCGAGTATCTGTGGGAGCTTGAGCAACCGGCCCACGCCGTGGCCAACGGCTATTACGTGGGTGCCATCAACCGCGTCGGCACCGAAGAGCCCTGGAATATCGGCCGGTTTTACGGAAAGAGCTATTTCTGCGATCCCCGTGGTGAATTTCTGGCCAAGGGCAGCGAAGATGACGACGAGATCGTCGTCGCCGACCTCGACTTCGACATGATCGACGAGGTCCGCAAGACCTGGCAATTTTATCGCGACCGTCGACCCGAGGCCTACGACGAATTGGTCGACTACTGAGACAGACCTCTTTTTAGCGCCCTCTTCGCTCTCGGCGAAGGGGGCGTCGTCATATCTCGGAAGCCCTAACCCTCACTTCTCACCACACTGAAGCCCGGATGCCGCACAGAATGCACGATACTCCGCTTGAAACCTGCTCAACGATGCGCTGCACCCCAGGAGTACTTGGTCGCTTCGCTCCCGGCGCATCGCCTGCGCTGCTCAAGCTGTCGTCTCGCACATTCTGTTTTGCCCCGGGCCCCATCTGGTGAGAAATGAGGG